>NZ_JBHWZJ010000046.1:0-31690 GCF_042728415.1 Streptomyces sp. NPDC060198
GTTCGACGCGGTGTCAGGTAACCGCAGGGGAACAGATTGCCGGGCGGCCTCCCGCACGCCGATCGCACGCGGTAAATTCCAGCCATGCCCCGTGGACGTCATCGCCATTCGCCACCCCTTCACAAGCTGCTGCCGCCCTCCGCGGTGGCCGGAGTGTCGGTCGCGCTGGCCGCCGGCGCGTGGCTGCCCCTGGAATCGCTCCCGCTGCGGCTGCTCGCGACCGCGGCCGCCGCCACCGGTCTCGTCGGCGCCTGTCTGATGCGTACCTGGGACCAGGCGGCGGGAGTGCGGGTCGCGGAACTCCAGCGCGCCCAGGCCGGCGCCGAATGGCGGGCCGAGGAACGCGTGGCGGAGCTGGAACAGGATCTGGAGGAGGCGCGGGAACTTCGCACCCGGCTGGAGACCAAGCTCCGTTCCAAGCGGATGGAGCTCGCCGGACTGCGCGGGGAACACGCCGGGCTGCTGCGCCGGTACGCCACCGCCGAGACCGAGCGGGCCAGCGCGCTGGAGGGCCGCCGGCAGCTCGCCATCGAGGCGGCGGCCACCCCGATCGCACTGCCGCCCGCCCGCTCCACGCCCACCCCGGCCGCGTACCTCGCCGCCGCCCGGGCCCTGCGCGACCTGCCCCGCAACGCCGCGCTCCAGCAGGCCCGCCGGACCGCCGAGCAGGCCCGGCAGCGGGATCTCGCCGAGCGCGCCCGGGAGTCGGCGGCGGAGGCGGACGGCCCGAGGGGCCGTCACGCGGCGGCCGGCGAGTACGGCGACCGCGCGGGCGCCGGCCACGCGGACTTCGGCGGCCGGTTCGACGACCACCGGACCAACGGCACCAGCGGCGACGGCGCTCACCCCGCCGACCTCGCCCCCCGGCGCACCGGCACGCAGCCCGCGCTGCCCGCGCCCCGTGCGGCCGGGCCGTCCCCGGTTCCGGCCCGGGTGGCCCGTACCGTCCCGGCGGCCTCGGCCGTCGTGCCGTACACCGCGCCGCGCCGGGCGCAGGTGCCCCAGGGCGGGTTCGACTTCTTCGGCAGCCAGATCGAGGGCGCCCCGGCGCCCGGCGGTGCGGGCCCCGGCCCGGACGGGCGGCGGCAGTCGCCCCGGCCCGTGCAGGAGGAGGATCTCGCGGACGTGGTGGGGGAAGAGGCACTGGCCGTGCACCGCAGCCACACCGGCGATCCGCGCGCGGTGGGCAAGGTCATCGACCTCGCCCAGCCGGACGCCCAGAACCGCCCCGGCCCCTCCGGCCTGCGGGGCGCGGCTTCCTGACGGAGTGCCCGCCCGGGACGGCCCCTACTTGTCGATGTCCCCGACGACGAAGAAGAGCGAGCCCAGGATGGCGACCATGTCGGCGACCAGGGTGCCCGGCAGCAGTTCCGTCAGCGCCTGGATGTTGTTGAACGAGGCGGAGCGGAGCTTCAGCCGGTACGGCGTCTTCTCGCCCTTGGACACCAGGTAGTAGCCGTTGATGCCGAGCGGGTTCTCGGTCCAGGCGTAGGTGTGGCCCTCGGGGGCCTTGAGCACCTTGGGCAGCCGCTGGTTGACCGGCCCGGGTGCCAGCGTGTCCATCCGGTCCAGGCAGGCGTCCGCGAGGTCCAGCGCGTTGACCGTCTGCTCCAGCAGGCACTCGAAGCGGGCCAGGCAGTCGCCCTCGGTCCGGGTGACCACCTTCAGTACGTCCGCCAGATCCCCGTACGCGAGGTACGGGTCGTCGCGCCGCAGGTCGAAGTCGACGCCCGACGCGCGGGCGATCGGCCCGGACACCCCGTACGCGTGCACCGCCCCGGTGGACAGCACCCCGACGCCGCGGGTGCGGCCCCGGAAGATCTCGTTGCCGAGCACCAGGTCCTCGTACACGTCCATCCGGGAGCGCACCGAGGCCACGGCGTCCCGTGCCCGGCCGAGCCAGCCCGCCGGGAGGTCCTCCTTCAGGCCGCCGACCCGGTTGAACATGTAGTGCATCCGGCCGCCGGAGGCCTCCTCCATCACGGCCTGGAGCTCCTCGCGCTCGCGGAACGCGTAGAACATCGGCGTGATCCCGCCGAGTTCGAGGGGGTACGACCCGAGGAACATCAGGTGGTTGAGGACCCGGTTCAGCTCCGCGAGCAGGGTCCGCGTCCAGACCGCGCGTTCGGGGACCTCCATGCCGAGCATCCGCTCGACGGCCATCACCACACCGAGTTCGTTGGAGAACGCCGACAGCCAGTCGTGGCGGTTGGCGAGCATCACGATCTGCCGGTAGTCGCGGGCCTCGAAGAGCTTCTCGGCACCCCGGTGCATGTAGCCGATGACGGGTTCGGCGCTGAGGATGCGCTCGCCGTCCAGGACCAGCCGCAGCCGGAGCACACCGTGCGTGGAGGGGTGCTGCGGACCGATGTTGAGCACCATGTCGGTGCTCTCCGCCGCGCCACCGATGCCGACCGTCGTCTCCGTCATGCGGCCCAGTATTCCTTGCGCGGGGACGGGCGGTCCCGCTCACCCCACCCGCTGCACCAGCCACCCGAAGTCGCCCAGCCCGCCGCGTGCGGTGAGTTCGGCCGCCTCGCCCGCCGACGCGAGTGCCCGGACGTACCCGGCGGGGTCGGTGGAGGCCATCGCCAGCGGCGGCCGGCCGCCGGTGACGCCGAGCCGGCCCAGCGCGGTGCGCTGGTCCAGGAGTTCGGGCTCCGGGCCGCCGGGAGGCGCCCCGGCGGCGGCGCAGGCGTCGAGGGCGACATGGGCGGTCAGGTCGCACGAACCGTCCGGCACCGGGTCCACCTCCCGGCCCGCCCGGAAGCCGGTCAGGGTCCCGAACGGCGGCCGGGCGCCGCGTACGTGCGCGTAGTCCGCGGCGACCGCGCACCCCGCCGCCAGCGAGCCGACCGCCTCGGCCCAGGCCAGATCGCGGGGCAGCCCGATCTCGGCCCGGTCGCCGGGGGCGCCAGGCGTCCACCAGCGCTCCAGCCACCGCGCGTCCGCGCCGGCCACCGGATCCCCCAGCCGCTCGGCGCCGTCCGAGGCCCGGACCAGGACGTACCGGGCGACGCCGTGCGCGTCCACCTCCACGACGTCCAGCGGCACGTTGTCCAGCCACTCGTTGGCGAACAGCAGCCCGGTGACGCCCCGGGGCAACCGCGCGCACCACTCGATCCGGTGGTCCAGGCCCCGCGGACGGTCCGCCAGTTCGACGGCGTACGCGGTGATCGTCAGCTCCGCCGGGGCGGCGGCCAGGACCCCGGCGGTCAGCTCCCCGCGCCCCGCGCCCATGTCGACCAGGGCGACGGTGTCCGTACCCAGCTCCGCCGCCGTACCCGCCAGCAGCCGGGCCACCGCCGCGGCGAAGAGCGGGGAGGCGTGCACCGAGGTGCGGAAGTGCCCGGCCGGCCCCTCCGGCCTCCGGTAGAAGCCGCCGTCGCCGTACAGGGCGGCCCGCGCCGCCGCACCCCATCCGAGCCATTCGTCCGTCACGGGGCAAGTCTCCGGCATCTCTCCACCTTGGGGAGTACGGGCCGCGGGAGCGGATCGGCCCTCCGGTTGACCCGGGCACCCGCGCCCTTCCCTACGCTGGCAGGGTGCAGCGCCTCTACGATCTCCTCCGCAGACACCCGACGGGCGTCGACTGCTTCTGGGCCGTCGTCCTCCTCGGGCTCTCCGGGGCGGCCTTCGTGGCCGAGCCCCCGGCGGGGCTGCGGGAGCGGGTCTGCACGGTGCCGGTCATCCTGGGGCTCTGCGCCGTGGTGGCGCTGCGCCGCCGGCTGCCGGAACGGATGCTGCTGCTCGCCCTCGGCATCGGGATCGCCCAGCTGGTGCTCGGTGTCGAAACGGGAATCGCCGACTTCGCCCTGCTGGTGATCATCTACACCGTCGCCGCCTCCGGGGAGCGCTGGGCGTCCCGGTTGGCGCTGGGCTGCGGCCTGCTCGCCGCCGGGATCTCGCAGGCGCGCTGGCCGGAGGAGCAGGGCGGCTGGGCCCAGCAGGCCTTCGTGGTGGTCGTGCTGACCGTGCCGTTCGTGCTCGCCTGGGTCCTCGGCGACTCCCTGCGGACCCGGCGGGCGTACTTCCGGGCGCTGGAGGAGCGGGCCGCCCGGCTGGAACGCGAACGCGAGGCCCAGTCCAAGGTCGCCGTCGCCGCCGAGCGCGCCAGGATCGCCCGCGAACTCCACGACGTCGTCGCCCACAACGTCTCCGTGATGGTGGTCCAGGCCGACGGCGCCGCATATGTCATGGACGCGGCGCCCGATCAGGCCCGCCAGGCACTGGAGACCATCTCCACCACCGGCCGGCAGGCCCTCGCCGAGATGCGCCGACTGCTCGGCGTGCTGCGCACCGGCGACTCCGAGGCGAGCCGCGAGTACGTCCCCCAGCCCGACGTCGAGCAGATCGACGAACTCGTCGCCCAGGTCCGCAAGGCCGGCCTCGCGGTGGACTTCACCGTCGAGGGAACCCCGCGCCCGCTGCCCAGCGGCGTGGAACTGACCGCGTACCGCATCGTGCAGGAGGCGCTCACCAACACCCGCAAGCACGGCGGCCCCGACGCCGGGGCCAGCGTGCGGCTGGTCTACTTCGACGACGGTCTCGGGCTGCTCGTGGAGGACGACGGACGCGGCGCCCCGCACGAGCTGTACGAGGACGGCGGAGCGGACGGCGCGGGCCACGGCATGATCGGTATGCGGGAGCGGGTCGGCATGGTCGGCGGCACCCTCGACGCCGGACCGCGCCCCGGCGGCGGCTTCCGGATCAGCGCGCTGCTCCCGCTGAAGCCGGCCGCATGACCCCCACCCCTCCTACCGGACAGGACCCCCGACCCATGGCAGCCATCCGCGTGATGCTCGTCGACGACCAGGCGCTGCTGCGCACCGGCTTCCGGATGGTGCTCGCCGCACAGCCGGACATGGAGGTGGTCGCGGAGGCGGGCGACGGCGCCGAGGCGATCGAGGTACTCCGCGCCACCGCCGTGGACGTCGTCCTGATGGACGTCCGCATGCCCAGGCTGGACGGGGTGGAGGCGACGCGCCGCATCTGCGCGCAGGAGAACCCGCCGAAGGTGCTCATCCTGACCACCTTCGACCTGGACGAGTACGCCTTCACCGGCCTCAAGGCCGGGGCCAGCGGCTTCATGCTCAAGGACGTGCCGCCCGGGGAGCTGCTGAACGCGATCCGCTCGGTGCACAGCGGGGACGCCGTCGTCGCGCCGTCCACCACCCGGCGGCTGCTGGACCGGTTCTCCCCGATGCTGCCGAGCACCACCTCCGAGCCCGGCGACAAACGCGTCGAGCGACTCACCGAGCGGGAGCGCGAGGTGATGCTGCTGGTCGCGCAGGGGCTGTCGAACGGCGAGATCGCGGGCCGGCTGGTGCTCTCGGAGGCCACCGTGAAGACGCACGTGGGCCGCATCCTCACCAAGCTCGGACTCCGCGACCGGGTCCAGGTCGTCGTCATGGCCTACGAGTCGGGGCTGGTCCGCGCGGGCGGCGCGCGCTGACCCGACGCGCCGCGCTCAGCGCAGCACGCCCTCCAGGAAGTCGCTGCCGAGCCGGGCGACCACCGTCAGGTCCAGCTGGTGCAGGACGTACCGGCCGCGCCGCCGCGTGGTGACCAGGCCCGCCTTCTTCAGCACCGACAGGTGCCGGGAGACCTCGGGGGAGGTGATGCCGTGCGCGTCGGCCAGCTCGCCGGTGGTGTGCGGGGCGCGGGCCAGGTTCCGGCAGAGCCGCAGCCGCTGCGGGTGGGCCAGCGCCTCCAGGCGCAGCCGGACGAGCTCCACCGAGGCGGACGAGGGCAGCTCGGGCCGGTGCACCGGGTAGAGGATCACCGGCCGCCACGCCGGGGCGTGCCCGATCATCAGGTGCGGCCAGCCGAAACCGGTGGGGACGAAGGTGATGCCGGGCTCCACCCCGGGGCCGGTCGCGGTGGTCCGGGCCGCGTTCAGCTTGTCGACCACGATCCGGTCGCCTTCCTCGCTCAGTGAGAGCGCCGCCGAGACCGCGCCGACCGCCTCGCCGAGGCCCTTGCGGCGGAGCACCTCCGTCTTGTGCCGGGCGTCGGCCACCAGCGGGATGCGCGCCCGGTTCCAGGTGTCGGCGAAGAACGCCTCCTCGCAGTCCTCGAAGAGCCGCCGGAGCCAGGCGCGTACCGAGCCCGGGTCGGCCAGCAGCCGTTCGGTGAAGTCGGTCTGGCGCGGGCCGCGCGCGGCGGCCATGTCGCGTGCCCGGCCGGCCGCCGCCGCGTTCGCCAGCGGGGACGCGGTGCCCGTGCCGTAGAAGGTGCAGGAGGTGAACTCCAGGGCGGCGGAGACGAACTGCTCCTCGCTCAGCCGGTCCAGGGTGTCCATGTCCTCGGCCAGGGTCGCGCCGGCCCGGCCGCTGCCGCCCGGGAGACCCGCGAACGGCACGAAGATGTCGGAGAAGGTGTTCCGCCAGAGGAACTCCGCCTCGTGCAGCCGGTCCGCGAGGTCCGGCGGGAGCGCGGCGGCGGTCGCGGTGACCCAGCCGTGCAGTCCGGGGTGGTGCCCCGGCTCCGAGAGCGCGTGCAGCGCCATCCCCAGCTCGGCCAGGGGCGAGGTCTCGAAAAGGATGCGGTCGGCGGGCAGCCCGGCGATGTCGATGGTCACGCTCACCGGACCATGGTGCGGGGTGCCGGCCCGCACGCGCACATCGCTTGACGGGAGACGTCAATCGGCGCGCCCGCCCGGCCGCGTGTTCCGTTTGACGGGAGGCGTCAACCGGCGCGCGGTGCGGGGCGGGGCCGCGCAGGCTGAAGCCATGGACGCGATGCAGCAGCAGATGTACGACACCTGGCGCACGGCCCGCGACGGCGAACGCCCGCCGCCCCTGCCCGGCACCCACGACCGGGAGGTCCTGCGCGAGCTCCTGAGCCGGTACCGCGCCCGCCGCGAGGCGGCAGCCCGCAAGCGGGCCGGGGCCTGGCGGGGGTGGTGACGGCGGCTGCCCCGTCGGCCGCCCCGCCGGGCCCGGCCCCGGACCGGATCAGCCCAGGCGGGTGACGAACGCGCGCACCGCGTCCCGTACGTCCTCGGCCGTCCACTCAAGCCCCGGCGCGTTCACGGTGACCTCGGTGTACGCGACCCCGGGCGGCAGCTGGGAGCCCGCGGACCAGCGCCGGAAGAGGGTCGTGCCGGTCTCCTCGGCCTGGCGCACCGAGGCCTCGTCCAGCACCTCGGCGGAGTACGGCAGCCAGAGGTGGAACTGGTGCGTGTGCGGGGGCTCGGGGCGCAGCCGGAACCACGGCACCGCCGACTCTTCGAACGCCTCCGCCAGCGCGGCGGCGACCACCTTGGCATGGGCCACGTACGCGGGCAGCCGGGGCAGCTCGTGCTCCAGGCCGATGAGGGCGGCGAGCGCGGCCGGGTACTGCTGGAAGAGCTGGCCGCCGTAGCGGTGCCGCCAGGTGCGGGCCTCCTCGACCAGCGTCCGGGGACCGGCCAGGGCCGCACCGGACATGCCGCCGAGCGACTTGTAGAAGGAGACGTAGACGCTGTCGGCGAGGCCCGCGATCTCCGGCAGCCCGCGCCCGAAGTGCTCGGTGCACTCCCAGAGCCGGGCGCCGTCCAGATGCACCACCGCGTCCCGCTCCCGGGCCGCTGCCACGACCTCGGTCAGCTCCTCCCAGGCTGGCAGCACGAAACCGGCGTCCCGCAGCGGCAGCTCCAGCATCAGGGTGCCGAACGGTTCCGCGAAGTCGGCGACCTCCTCGGCGGTGGGCAGCCGGGGCGCGGTCGTCGGGTACACGGTCCGCAGCCCGCTCACCGCGCCGAGCGCCCCCCTCTCGTGCACCTCGGGGTGGGCGAGAGGGTGCAGGGCGACGGTGGCGTCGCCGGTACGCGCCGCCCAGCACCGCAGCGCGACCTGCTGGGCCATCGTGCCGGTCGGGAAGAACGCCGCCGCCTCCATGCCCAGCAGCCCGGCCACCCGCTTCTCGACCTCGGCGACGACCCCGTCGCCGTAGATGTCGGCCGGTTCGTCCGTGTCGTACACCGATCCGGCGCCCGCCGCGAGGGCGGCCAACCGGTCGCCGAGCGTGCCGTCCGAGGAGGTGCGCGCCAGGATGCGGTGCGAGGCCTTCCAGGCGGTCAGCCTGCGCTCCCGCATCTTCTGTTCGTCCGTTGCTGCCATGCGACGATCATCGCCCGCCCGGTCAGGGCCGCCCACCCGGGGGTTTCGCGGGCGGTCGGCGAACCCCCGGGGGTCGGGCGCGAGAAGTTACCCACAGGCTGTGGACAGAGCGGAACCGGAGCAGGGCGCTGGCGTAGCATGCAGAGGAATCGTCCGGTACCCCCCGCGGACTGGAACGGAAGGCCGTAGCCGCGTGAACACGACATCTCCGAGAGACCCGACAGATCCCCTCGACGCCAGGGACCGTCCCGCCCGCCTCGCCGTGGGCGTCGTCGGAGCGGGCCGTGTCGGCCCCGCCCTCGCCGCCTCGCTCCAGCTCGCCGGGCACCGCCCGGTCGCCGTCTCCGGTGTCTCCGAAGCCTCCCGCCGCCGGGCCGCCGCCCTGCTGCCCGACGTGCCGCTGGTGACGCCCGCCGAGGTCCTCGCCCGCGCCGACCTGGTGCTGCTCACCGTCCCCGACGACACCCTGCCCGGCCTGGTCCAGGGGCTCGCCGACACCGGCGCGGTGCGGCCCGGCCAGCTCCTCGTCCACACCTCGGGGCGGTACGGCACCCGGGTGCTCGACCCCGCGCTGCGCGCCGGAGCGCTGCCGCTCGCCATCCACCCCGCGATGACCTTCACCGGCACGCCGGTGGACGTCCAGCGCCTGGCCGGCTGCTCCTTCGGCGTCACCGCGCCCGAGGAGCTGCGGCTCGCCGCCGAGGCCCTCGTCATCGAGATGGGCGGCGAGCCCGAGTGGATCGAGGAGGAGGCCCGCCCGCTCTACCACGCGGCACTCGCCCTCGGCGCGAACCACCTGGTCACCCTGGTCGCCGAGGCGATGGAGCTGTTGGCCAAGGCGGGGGTCACGGCCCCGGACCGGATGCTCGGCCCGCTTCTCGGCGCCGCGCTCGACAACGCCCTGCGCTCCGGCGACGCGGCCCTCACCGGCCCGGTGGCGCGCGGCGACGCGGGCACGGTCTCCGCGCACGTCGGCGAGTTGCGCGCGCACGCCCCGCAGATGGTCGCCGGGTACCTCGCGATGGCCCGCGCCACCGCCGACCGGGCGCTCGCGCACGGTCTGCTCAAGCCGGAGTCCGCCGAGGACCTGCTCGGCGTGCTCGCGGACGGCACGGGCCGTACGGCCGGTAGCGCGCACACCGACGACGACGGAGAGCCGGGGGATTCCCGATGAACGCCACACCCGCCCCCGAGCCGGTCGGCACCGCCGTCCTGCTGCACACGGCCGAAGCGCTGCGGGCGCTGTCCCGCCCGGCCGGCGCCCGTCGCGCGGTCGTCATGACGATGGGCGCGCTGCACGACGGCCACGCCACCCTGATCCGGGCCGCGCGCGAGGCCGCCGGACCGGACGGCCAGGTCGTGGTCACCGTTTTCGTCAACCCGCTGCAGTTCGGCGAGGCAGCCGACCTGGACCGCTACCCGCGCACCCTGGAGGCCGACCTCGCGGTGGCCTCGGCGGCCGGCGCGGACGTGGTCTTCGCGCCCTCGGCCGAGGAGGTGTACCCGGGCGGCGACCCGCAGGTCCGGATCTCGGCCGGACCGATGGGCGAGCGCCTCGAAGGAGCCTCGCGCCCCGGGCACTTCGACGGGATGCTCACCGTCGTCGCCAAGCTCCTCCACCTGACCCGCCCGGACGAGGCGCTCTTCGGGCAGAAGGACGCCCAGCAGCTCGCGCTCGTCCGCCGGATGGTCCGCGATCTCAACTTCGGCATCGAGATCACCGCCGTCCCCACCGTCCGGGACGCCGACGGTCTCGCGCTCTCCAGCCGCAACCGGTTCCTGTCACCGGCCCAGCGGTACACCGCCCTCGCCCTGTCCGCCGCCCTGTTCGCGGCCCGCGACCGGCTGGCCGCCCAGCACGCGCTGCGCGAGCGCGCCCTGGCGACCGGCAAAGGGGTGCGCGACGGCCGCGACGGTCCCGCGCACACCGGCACCGACCGGGCCGCCGGGCTCAACGCGCTCGGCGAGTCCCGCCTCGCCGCCGATGCCCAGGCCGTGGCGCTCGCCCCGCACGGCAGCACGGCCGAGGCCGTCCGGGCCGCCGCGCGTACCGTCCTGGAGGACGCCGCGGGTGCGGCGGAGCCGCTCGTACTCGACTACCTCGCCCTGGTGGACCCGGCCGACTTCCGTGAGGTCCCCGACGACCGGGACGGCGGCGAGGCCGTCCTCCTCGTCGCCGCGCGGGTCGGCGACACCCGTCTGATCGACAACATCCCCCTGAACCTCGGAGCACTCTCGTGACCGGAATACGGCTGACCGCCCCCGAACCCGGCTGGTCCATCGACGCCGACGTCGTGGTCGTCGGCTCCGGCGTGGCCGGGCTCACCACCGCCCTGCGCTGCGTCGCCGCCGGACTCGACACCGTCGTCGTCACCAAGGCCCGTCTGGACGACGGCTCCACCCGTTGGGCCCAGGGCGGCATCGCCGCCGCGCTCGGCGAGGGCGACACCCCCGGGCAACACCTCGACGACACCCTGGTGGCCGGTGTGGGGCTCTGCGACGAGCCGGCCGTGCGCACCCTGGTCACCGAGGGCCCCGGCGCCGTACGCCGGCTCATCGAGACCGGGGCGCACTTCGACACCGACGGGAGCGGCGACGTCGCCCTCACCCGCGAGGGCGGCCACCACCGGAACCGGATCGTGCACGCGGGCGGCGACGCCACCGGCGCCGAGGTCTCCCGCGCCCTGGTGGAGGCGGTACGCACCCGGGCGCTCCACACCATCGAGAACGCCCTGGTCCTGGACCTGCTCACCGACGCCGAGGGCCGTACGGCCGGCGTCAGCCTGCACGTCATGGGCGAGGGCCAGCACGACGGGGTCGGCGCGGTCCACGCACCCTCGGTGGTGCTCGCCACCGGCGGCATGGGCCAGGTCTTCTCCGCCACCACCAACCCGCCGGTCTCCACCGGCGACGGCGTGGCGCTCGCGCTGCGGGCCGGAGCCGAGATCTCGGACCTGGAGTTCGTCCAGTTCCACCCCACCGTCCTCTTCCTGGGCGCCGGCTCCGAGGGCCAGCAGCCGCTGGTCTCGGAGGCGGTGCGCGGCGAGGGCGCGTACCTCGTGGACGCCTCCGGTACGCGCTTCATGACCGGGCAGCACGAGCTGGCGGAGCTCGCCCCGCGCGACATCGTCGCCAAGGCCATCACCCGCCAGATGCAGGTGCACGGCACCGAGCACATGTACCTCGACGCCCGGCACTTCGGCGCCGAGATGTGGGAGCACCGCTTCCCCACGATCCTGGCCGCGTGCCGCGAGCACGGCATCGACCCGGTCACCGAACCGATCCCGGTCGCGCCCGCCGCCCACTACGCCTCCGGCGGCGTCCGTACCGACCTGCGCGGACGCACCACCGTCCCCGGTCTGTACGCCTGCGGGGAGACCGCCTGCACCGGAGTGCACGGCGCCAACCGCCTCGCTTCCAACTCCCTCCTGGAGGGGCTCGTCTTCGCCGAGCGCATCGCCGCCGACATCGCCGAGCGCCGCCCCGCCCGCACCGAGGCGGTCCGCCCCGAGGGAGGCCCGCGCGTCGCGCTGCTCGCCCCCGAGGCCCGTACGGCGATCCAGCGCGCCATGACGCGGGGGGCCGGGGTGCTCCGCTCCGCCGAGAGCCTGGCCGGCGCCGCCCGGGAGCTGGAGGCGCTGCACGCCGGCGCCACCGAGTCCGGGGAGAGCGCCGGGAAGGCCGCCGTGCCGGGGGTCGACGCGTGGGAGACCACCAACCTCCTGCTGGTCTCCCGGGTCCTGGTCGCCGCCGCGAGCGCGCGCACCGAGACTCGCGGCTGCCACTGGCGCGAGGACCATCCCGACCGCGACGACACGGAGTGGCGCGCCCACCTCGTCGTACGCGTCGGCGAGGACCGGACGCTCTCCGTGCGCCGCACCCCGGGCGCCGACTTCGACCCCGTACACCCGTAGAGCCGGCCGGGCGACCGCACCAGCCCGACCGCACCAGCCCGACCGCATCCCGCACCATCACCGCACCGCCAGACGCCCCCGAGGAGCCGCAACCGTGAGCACGCCCGAAGAGAACCGCCCGACACCGGTGGACGTCCCGCTGATCCACATCGGGGCCCCCGCGGCGTCCGCGGGCGGCTGCGGCGACGACTGCGGCTGCGCCTCGGACGACTACGACCCGGACGCCCTGGAGTGCGGGCTCGACCCCTCCCTCGCCGCGCTGCTGGCCGAGGCCGGACTCGACCCCGTCCAGGTGGAGGACGTGGCGCACGTCGCGATCGAGGAGGACCTCGACGGCGGAGTGGACGTCACCACCGTGGCGACCGTCCCCGAGGACGCCGTCGCCACCGGTGACTTCACCGCCCGCGAGGCCGGTGTCGTCGCGGGCCTGCGCGTCGCGGAGGCCGTGCTCTCCATCGTCTGCACCGAGGACTTCGAGGTCGAGCGCCACGTCGAGGACGGCGAGCGAGTCGTCCCCGGCCAGAAGCTGCTGACGGTCACCACCCGCACCCGCGACCTGCTCACCGGTGAGCGCGGCGCCCTCAACCTCCTCTGCCGTCTCTCCGGCATCGCCACCGCCACCCGCGCGTGGGCCGACGTCCTGGAGGGAACGAAGGCCCAGGTCCGCGACACCCGCAAGACCACCCCGGGGCTGCGCGCGCTGGAGAAGTACGCGGTCCGCTGCGGCGGCGGCGTCAACCACCGGATGTCGCTCTCCGACGCGGCCCTGGTGAAGGACAACCACGTGATCGCGGCCGGCGGCGTGGCCGAGGCGTTCAAGCGGGTCCGCGAGGAGTTCCCCGAGCTCGCCATCGAGGTGGAGGTCGACACCCTCCAGCAGGTCCGCGAGGTGCTGGAGGCCGGCGCGGACCTGATCCTGCTGGACAACTTCACCCCCGGCGAGACCGAGGAGGCCGTCGCGCTCGTCGGCGGGCGCGCGGTGCTGGAGTCCTCCGGGCGGCTCACCCTGGACACCGCCCGCGCCTACGCCGACGCGGGCGTCGACTACCTCGCCGTCGGCGCGCTCACCCACTCCTCGCCCATCCTCGACATCGGCCTGGACTTCCGCGAGGTCTCCGCCACCGGCGAGGCCGACGCCTGATGCTGCTCACCATCGACGTCGGCAACACCCACACCGTCCTCGGCCTCTTCGACGGCGAGGAGATCGTCGAACACTGGCGGATCTCCACCGACTCCCGCCGCACCGCCGACGAACTGGCCGTCCTTCTCCAGGGGCTGATGGGCATGCACCCGCTGCTCGGCGTGGAGCTGGGCGACGGCATCGAGGGCATCGCGATCTGCTCCACGGTCCCGGCCGTCCTGCACGAGCTGCGCGAGGTGACCCGCCGCTACTACGGCGACGTGCCCGCCGTCCTCGTGGAGCCCGGCATCAAGACCGGCGTCCCGATCCTGATGGACAACCCCAAGGAGGTCGGCGCCGACCGCATCATCAACGCGGTCGCGGCGGTCGAGCTGTACGGGGGTCCGGCGATCGTCGTCGACTTCGGCACCGCCACCACCTTCGACGCGGTCTCCGCGCGCGGTGAGTACACCGGCGGTGTCATCGCCCCGGGCATCGAGATCTCGGTCGAGGCGCTCGGTGTGAAGGGGGCCCAGCTCCGCAAGATCGAGCTGGCCCGCCCGCGCAGCGTCATCGGGAAGAACACCGTCGAAGCCATGCAGGCGGGCATCGTGTACGGCTTCGCGGGCCAGGTCGACGGCGTGGTCGCGCGGATGAAGCGCGAGCTGGCGGGCGACCCCGACGACGTGACCGTCATCGCGACCGGGGGGCTTGCGCCAATGGTGCTGGGCGAGGCCTCCGTCATCGACGAACACGAGCCCTGGCTGACCCTCATCGGGCTCCGACTGGTCTACGAGCGGAACGTCTCGCGGATGTAGCCGAGCGGCGTCGTCGCGACCGCGCACCCCGGCGCACCTGCGACGACGTCTCACGGCGGCGGTCCGGTCGCACCGGAGCGCGCCGCGCCACATGTGACCAGTTAAGAGGATTTTGTCCCTTTAGCACGTACTGTCGCGCCATGCCCACGCCCTACGGATCACGAGGCGGCATGGCGTTCGGTGCGGACGAGCTGCGGGTACTCCGACGCGCTCTCGCCGTTGCCCTCCACCCCATGCCCTTGCCCGACGAGGATGTCCAGGACTGCCTGCGGCTCGCGGGAGCGGTGGACGACGCGGTCGGTGAGGCGGGCCGGCTCCGCGCGTTCCTGCTGGCCGACCTCGCCCGCTACCGCGCCGCCCTCCCCGGCTCCGTCAGCGGCTACCTGGAGCTTCTCCAGGATGCTCTGGCCGCCGGTTACGACCCCCGGCCGGACGATCTCGCGGCCCTGCGTGCGCTGCGCGGCAGACCGGTCGCGGCAGCGCTCCTGGAACGCTGCCAGGTGCTCGCCGAACGCTCGGTACGGGCCCGCCTGGCGGGCCGTACCGTGGCCCTCGCAACCCCGGCCCCCCGCAGCCGGCTGCTGGCCCTGCCGGGCGGCCGCGCGGCGGCGGAGCCCCAGCGCCCCGCGAGCCCGGCCGCACCGTCCCGGCCGCAGCCGCCGGGTGACCGCCCGATGCCCAAGCCGTCCGAGGTCTTCCCGCCGCGCCGCCGCCCGGCGCCGCCGCCCGAGGAGGAGCGCGCGGCGGGCTGAGCCGCCCGTCCGTTCCCCGCCCGTACGGCGGTCCGGCCCGACCCGCCGGGAGGGTGCCTCGGGCCGCCGTACCGGCATCGCTACTCTGGACGTCATGGACTACGTAGCCGCGCTTGTTCCGCCCGTCGTGATGGCCGCATTCTTCATCGGTCTCGTGGTGACGATGGTGAAAAGCCAGGGTGGGCCGAACAAGGGCAAGGAGGACGCGGCCGTGGACGCCGCCCTCGCCCGTGCCGAGGCCGCGCGCCAGGCCCCGGCCGCCGAAAGCGCCTGAACGCCCGAACCGCGAAGTGCGGCCCGGGCCGTCGGGGCGACGCATTCCGGTACCGGTACCGGTTTCGCGCTGCCGGGGGCCGTTGTGGCGTAAGCCGGTGCCCGCGCCCGACGCCCGTACCCGCCTTCCCGGTGTCCGTATGCGCGGGCAGTATGCGCTTTACGTGTCCGGCTTCCGATTCCGGCCCGTGCCAGTGACGGTATCCACTCCCGTTCGGGTGTCCCGCTCCTGATTTCTGCCGCGTTCCGGCGTCCGAACGCCTGATTCTTCGGCGCCCGGGGCGGTTCCGCGGTCCGGCCGTCTTCCGTTCTCCAGCCCGCTCCGGCCGGCGCGCACAACCGACCGCCCGGACGGTTATCGGCGCCCGCTACCGGCGCGCGCCACTTAATTCGCGCCCCCCAGCGACACCCGCACAACCCGGCGCACCCCGAAGAGCGCACGGCTCACACCGAGCCGTGCGCTCTTTTCCGTGCCTTCCGGGTCCCCGGGTTCTCTTCCGTTCTCCGAGGGGCGGTGTCTCTGGAGAAAATAACTACGCATTTCGGACATCTGGCATTAAGGTGACCGTGTGCCCCGCCAATTGGGAGAGCTGGAAGACGCCGTGATGACGCGCGTCTGGCAATGGAACCGACCCGTCACCGTGCGAGAAGTGCTGGAAGACCTTCAGCGGGAACGCTCGATCGCTTACACCACCGTCATGACGGTTATGGACAACCTTCACCAGAAGGGGTGGGTCCGCAGGGAAGTCGACGGCCGCGCCTATCGATATACGGCCGTCTCCACGCGCGCCGCGTACTCGGCCGCACTGATGAACGAAGCCTGGTCGCGGAGCGACAACCCGGCCGCCGCACTGGTCGCCTTCTTCGGCATGATGTCCGCGCAGCAGCGGGAAGCCCTCAATGACGCCGTGCGGATCATTTCTCCAGGTCCGGGCGGCGTGGCGACACTGCCGACGGATCCCGGGGTCCCTGCGGGCGCCGACGGCGGCCCGGCGGACGCCGCGGAAGGCCCCGAGGAGGACGCCGCGGCCGACGGCCCGGCGGACGTGCACGCCGATGTTCCGGTCGATGGCACGGCGGAGGGCGACGGACGATAGCGTCGGGCCATGTCTGCAGACCTGACGCAAAGCCAGTCGGAAACTGAAGGCGAAACCGACTCGGCGGTCGAAAAGCCCGCCATCACCGTCCGCCGTGCCAGGACCAGCGATGTGGGCGAGGTCCGTCGGCTGCTCGACGGCTACGTGACCGAAGGCATCCTCCTGGACAAAGCGACGGTCACCCTTTACGAGGACATCCAGGAGTTCTGGGTCGCGGAACGCGACCAGGACGCCAGGGTCGTCGGATGCGGCGCACTCCATGTGATGTGGGAAGACCTCGCCGAAGTGCGAACTCTCGCCGTCGATCACCGGGTCAAGGGCACCGGAGTGGGCCACCAGGTACTCGACAAGCTGTTGCATACCGCGCGCTGGCTCGGGGTCCGCCGGGTTTTCTGCCTGACCTTCGAAGTCGACTTCTTCGCGAAGCACGGGTTCGTGGAGATCGGTGAGACGCCTGTCGACATGGATGTCTACAGCGAGCTGCTGCGTTCCTATGACGAGGGTGTCGCCGAGTTCCTCGGTCTCGAACGAGTGAAGCCGAACACCTTGGGCAACAGCCGGATGCTTCTGCACCTCTGATCGGTAGAACTGCCCTGATCCCTATGTCCGATACGCGCCCGTTTCCCGTGTTCCCCGGGTCCTGAACCTCTCCCCGGGGTTTGTGTTTTCCCGGGAAAAGCGGTTTCCTTTCCGCGTACTCCATTTTCGATGAAAGGATATCTCGTGGCGCAGAAGGTTCAGGTCCTTCTTGTTGACGACCTCGACGGCGGCGAGGCGAACGAGACCGTCACGTTCGCGCTGGACGGCAAGACCTACGAGATCGACCTCACGACGGCCAATGCGGACAAGCTCCGTGGTCTTCTCGAGCCGTACACCAAGAGCGGACGCCGCACCGGCGGCCGCGCCGCCACGGGCCGCAAGGGCCGTGCGCTCGGTGCCGGTACGGGTGGCAACAAGGACACCGCCGAGATCCGGAAGTGGGCCCGCGAGAACGGCCACGACGTGAATGACCGCGGTCGTGTTCCCGCCGGTGTCCGCGAGGCCTACGAGGCAGCCAACGGCTGACTCGACGGCCGGCCGGCCGTCGGACGCACCCGGGAACGCCTCAGCCGGACCCGGTGGCATTCCGTCGCCGCCATATCCACCAGCCGTACGAGATCGGGAGCATCCCCACCCCTGCTCCCGAAACCCGCGAGGGCCGGAAGGAAATCCGGACCCCGCGGCGGCTCGGGGGGCCGCAGCCAGAGCGCGGCCCCCGGCGGACAGCGGTGCGGCATCCGGTGCGGTGCCGGTGCGGTGATCCTGCCACCGGCCCCGATGCCCACGAGATCCAGCGCGATACCGCCCCACTCCAGCCAGTCCAGCAGTGCGGGCAGTTCCTCCGCACTCCCGGCCGCCACGAGCAGCCGCATCCGCCCCCGCGCCACCGCCACGGGACCGGTGCGTCCGAACCGGCGCAGCACCGCGCGACCCGCGGCGGCGGGCAGCTCCAGCACGTCGAACCGGACCCCGGTCAGCAGCGCCAGCGGGCGGCCCCGGTCGGTCGCCCAGCCGAGCCCGTCCTCGTACCACCGCTCCATGGCCGCCGCGGGGTCCTCGGCGCTCCCGGCTTCCCGGTACGGGCCGGCCCCGGTGCTCTCCGCGTTCTCCGTGCCACGCGTGTTCTCCGCGCTTTCGGCGTGCCCGGCCCACGGGCGCGTACCCGCGTCCGGGGGCCGGCCACGACCCGGCGGCACCGGTGCCGCCGTGTCGGCCGGCCGCGGGGCACGAGGTGACGGGACGATGGGGCTCATGTGCGATGAACCGCCGGACCGCCTTCCGGGTTACGCCAGGTGTTGCGTGAGAGGGCTCGTGAGGGGTTTCGTGAGCACCGGGGCCCGCCGGGCGGCGGCGCCACGGATGACGCGACCGTCACCCGTCGTGCGCACGGCGTCACGAAGGGTTCCCGTCAAGGGCGTGCGAGGGAGCGTCGGGCGCCACGCGGTTGTTCGCCCGTAGCGGAGGGAACGGGCGCGCGCCGCATGGACTGTCTGTAATTGCGGGTAAGACATGACTGGTGGGAAGGGGCGACACACGAACCGGGGCGTCTTGCGTTCGCCACCGGCGTAGTGCTGACAGGGGTATCTGCCTGGCCTGCGGGAACATCGTCTCGCACCATCGGGTTGGAGCAGGTGTCGGCTGATCGGCAAGGTTTCCTCGCTGCTGCGGGGGTGATCCGGTCGGCAGTTGGAATGAGCGGTCCCCGCTTGCGGGACTAAGCTGCGGAAGGACAGGGAGGGGACCGACCCCTAACTGCCTGACCGCTCTGAGGAGCGATTAACGATGTTCGAGAGGTTCACCGACCGCGCGCGGCGGGTTGTCGTCCTGGCTCAGGAAGAAGCCCGGATGCTCAACCACAACTACATCGGCACCGAACACATTCTCCTGGGCCTTATCCACGAGGGTGAGGGTGTCGCCGCTAAGGCCCTGGAGAGCCTCGGGATTTCGCTCGAGGCGGTCCGCCAGCAGGTGGAGGAGATCATCGGTCAGGGCCAGCAGGCCCCGTCCGGCCACATCCCCTTCACGCCCCGAGCCAAGAAGGTCCTGGAGCTGTCGCTCCGCGAGGCCCTCCAGCTCGGCCACAACTACATCGGCACCGAGCACATCCTGCTCGGCCTGATCCGCGAGGGCGAAGGCGTCGCCGCGCAGGTCCTGGTGAAGCTGGGTGCCGACCTCAACCGGGTGCGGCAGCAGGTCATCCAGCTGCTCTCCGGTTACTCCACCAGCAAGGAAGCCGCCACCGCCGGCGGCCCCGCCGAGGGCACCCCCTCCACCTCCCTGGTGCTGGACCAGTTCGGCCGCAACCTCACCCAGGCTGCTCGCGAATCCAAGCTCGACCCGGTCATCGGGCGCGAGAAGGAGATCGAGCGGGTCATGCAGGTGCTGTCCCGCCGGACCAAGAACAACCCGGTCCTCATCGGCGAGCCCGGCGTCGGCAAGACCGCCGTCGTCGAGGGCCTGGCCCAGGCGATCGTCAAGGGCGAGGTGCCCGAGACCCTCAAGGACAAGCACCTCTACACCCTGGACCTCGGCGCTCTGGTCGCCGGCTCCCGGTACCGCGGTGACTTCGAGGAGCGCCTGAAGAAGGTCCTCAAGGAGATCCGCACCCGCGGCGACATCATCCTGTTCATCGACGAGCTCCACACCCTCGTGGGTGCGGGTGCCGCCGAGGGCGCGATCGACGCCGCGAGCATCCTGAAGCCGATGCTGGCCCGTGGTGAGCTCCAGACCATCGGTGCGACCACGCTCGACGAGTACCGCAAGCACCTGGAGAAGGACGCGGCCCTCGAGCGCCGCTTCCAGCCCATCCAGGTCGCGGAGCCGTCGCTGCCGCACACCATCGAGATCCTCAAGGGCCTGCGCGACCGTTACGAGGCCCATCACCGGGTCTCCATCACGGACGAGGCGCTGGTCCAGGCCGCCACCCTGGCCGACCGGTACATCTCGGACCGCTTCCTCCCGGACAAGGCGATCGACCTGATCGACGAGGCCGGCTCCCGGATGCGCATCCGCCGGATGACCGCGCCGCCGGACCTCCGCGAGTTCGACGAGAAGATCGCGGGCGTGCGCCGCGACAAGGAGTCGGCCATCGACTCCCAGGACTTCGAGAAGGCAGCTTCCCTCCGCGACAAGGAGAAGCAGCTGCTGGCCGCGAAGACCAAGCGCGAGAAGGAGTGGAAGGCCGGCGACATGGACGTCGTCGCCGAGGTCGACGGCGATCTCATCGCCGAGGTCCTGGCGACCGCCACCGGCATCCCGGTCTTCAAGCTGACGGAGGAGGAGTCCTCCCGTCTGCTGCGCATGGAGGACGAGCTCCACAAGCGCGTCATCGGCCAGAAGGACGCCATCAAGGCCCTTTCGCAGGCGATCCGCCGTACGCGGGCCGGCCTGAAGGACCCGAAGCGCCCCGGTGGCTCGTTCATCTTCGCCGGCCCGTCCGGTGTCGGTAAGACCGAGCTCTCCAAGACGCTCGCCGAATTCCTCTTCGGCGACGAGGACGCGCTGATCTCCCTCGACATGTCGGAGTTCAGCGAGAAGCACACGGTTTCCCGCCTCTTCGGTTCGCCCCCCGGTTACGTGGGCTACGAAGAGGGCGGCCAGCTCACCGAGAAGGTGCGCCGCAAGCCGTTCTCCGTCGTCCTCTTCGACGAGGTCGAGAAGGCCCACCCCGATATCTTCAATTCCCTGCTCCAGATTCTGGAAGACGGTCGCCTGACCGACTCCCAGGGCCGGGTCGTGGACTTCAAGAACACGGTCATCATCATGACGACCAACCTCGGGACCCGGGACATCTCGAAGGGCTTCAACCTGGGCTTCGCCGCCCAGGGCGACGTCAAGACGAACTACGACCGGATGAAGGTCAAGGTCAACGAAGAGCTCAAGCAGCACTTCCGGCCCGAGTTCCTGAACCGTGTCGACGACACCGTCGTCTTCCACCAGCTCAGCCAGGAAGACATCATCCAGATCGTCGACCTCATGGTCGCCAAGGTGGATGAGCGTCTCAAGGACCGTGACATGGGCATCGAGCTCAGCACGGAGGCGAAGAACCTGCTCGCGAAGAAGGGCTACGACCCCGTGATGGGCGCCCGGCCGCTGCGCCGGACGATCCAGCGCGAGATCGAGGACATCCTCTCCGAGAAGATCCTCTTCGGCGAGCTGCGCCCCGGCCACATCGTGGTCGTCGGCACGGAGGGCGAAGGCGACGAGAAGAAGTTCACCTTCCGGGGCGAGGAGAAGTCGGCCCTGCCCGACGTCCCGCCGATCGAGTCGGCCGCCGGTGGCGCCGGCCCGAACATGACGAAGGACGCGTCGTAGTTCCAGGCGTGCGTGAGTGAAGGGGCTGCCCCGGACCGGTATCGGTCCGGGGCAGTTTCTTCGTGTGCGGGGAGGGGGGCTTCCGGCGGTCAGAGCGCTGCCACGGTCAGCCGGGTGCTTTCCAGGCGCTCGGACCCGACGAGTTCGCCTCCGCCCAGGAGCACCTCGATGTGCAGGTCCGGCTGCCCGTACAGAGGGGTCACGTCGATCGTGGTGTCTGGCCGACCGCGCAGAGTGAGGCGGCGCAGGGAAGGGAACAGGTCGCGGAGCGGGCGCAGCCCGGCGTGGGATCCCCGGCCGACTACGAGGGAGAGCGCGGACAGCTGAGGCAGCGGCTCCCCGTCACCCGGCCAGGGCTCGCTGACGGCGTGCGAAAGCTCGACCGCCGTGACGTGCGGTGCGGTACGCAGCGCGGCCACCAGGGACTCCAGCGAGGAGACCTTGCGCAGCCGCAGGGTTCGCAGCGAGGACCACGCACTCAGATTGTCCAGTTCCACGGCGCCGGACATGTGCAGGGCCAGCTCCCTGAGGCGAGGCAGGGACGGCAGCCCGCTCAGGCGGTCGGCGTCGGACGCCACGTCCAGTTCCCGCAACCACGGCACTTCCCTGAGGGCGGCGAGCCGGTCCGTCGGCAGGCCGTCGGTGCGCAGGATGAGCTGCCGCAGGGCCGGCCAGCCCCTGAGCGGCGCGAGGTCCGTGACGCCGGGGCACCCGTCGACGGTGAGCCGTAGCGACCGACGGCGGTCCTGGAGCACCGACAGGTCGGTGAGCAGCGGGTTGCGCAGGAAGGTCAGGGATTCGGGGCGGATCTGCCGCAGCCCCTGCCGCAGGTCGCCCTCTTCGAACGGGCCGTCGAGCGTGAGGGCGAGGGCCGTCCCGGCGGGACCCAGGTGGGGCAGGGCCAGCAGCTCGGCACGGCTGCCGACGGACAGATGGGCTCCGTCGAGGTACCCCCCGGCCAGGACGTCCCGGGCGAACTCCTCGGTGGGGAAGTTGGGCCACTCGGTGGACAGCTCCGAGGCCGACGCGGGGGTGTCCGCGACCCATGCGCGGGCGTACGCGAGAGACTCCCGCCCGCCGACCGCGCCGAGCAGCCAGACGATGAACCGCCTGTCGGCGGGATCGGCCGGGAGAGCGGACGGATCCGGCAGATGGGCCAGGGCATCCGTGCCGAGCGACCCGAGCAGGTCCGCCATCTCCAGGGAGCGTGGCGGGAAGAGTTCGGTGAGCGCCGCGCGTATCCGCTCCCGCGTTCCTTCTCCCAGCCACGTCGCCTGCTGGGCGCAGAGGGCTGCCAGCACGCGCACCGCCGCCACGCCCCAGGCACCGGGTGCGTCCTCGTCGTACGACTCCGCCTGGTCCAGCAGCCCGTTGACCAGGGTGGAGAGCTGGCTCCGTCCGCAGTGTCCGGACGCCAGCGCGATCACGTCCGCCCACGACTCGTCGTGGGCGGCCCGGAGCAGTTCGTTGATCTGGTCCGACTCGACGAATTCGGCTGCCGCCAGGTAGTCCTGGAAGGTGCGGTGGGCGAATTGGTAGCTGTCGTCCGCCCGCTCCTGGAGAAGGCCGCTGCGGTTGAGCAGGTGGGTGAGGATCGCGTCCGCCGTTCCCTGCCTCCGCACCCGTTCCATGCCTGCCAGCGCCCGGTCCAGCTGGTGCAGGGCCTGATCACGGGAGAACTCGGTCTGCCCCTCGCGCACCAGCCAGATCGCGATCCGCTGGAGGAGCAGCGTCTGCTCCTCCACCTCCATGGTGATGCCCTCGGGGTCCGTGATGCCCCGCCGCTGGTCGCGGTTGCCCAGGAGCATGCCGAGAGCCGACCGGTAGAGCTTCCAGCGGGTGGTCGGGAGGAAGCCCTCCTGCCTCCGGTGCAGCGCGCAGATCACCGCGCAGAGCAGCGGCGTGCGCGCCAGGTCGCTCAGCGTGCGGTTGGTGCGGAACTGTCTGGCCAGATCCCGTTCCAGTTCGTGCAGGCGCTGGTGATCGCCGTCGTCCAGTCGGGCGGCCTTGTGCCAGGCCGCCACGAACGCCTGGATGTCCTCGTCGCGCAGTGGCAGCAGCCGCAGTTCTTCGAAACCCTCGGCGGCCAGCCAGTCGGGTTCGACGGCCAGCGGCCGAACGGTGGCCACGCAGCGGGTCTCCGGGTAGCGGGCGACGAGGCGCGAGAGCCAGGCGTACGCCTCCTCCCGCTCACCCGGCGGGACCTCGTCGAGCCCGTCCACCAGGAGCAGGCCCCGGCCGGACTCCAGGACACGCCCGGCCCAGCCGTCCGGAGCGGCGTCCACGGCCAGCCGGGCGGCCCCGGCGAGTCCCGAGGGTGCGGGCAGCTCCTCGTGGCGGGCCCGGAGGGTGCGCAGGGGGACCACGAACGGGACGAGGCCGTTCAACGCCCCGAGCTGGTCGGGCAGGGTCCCGGCGGCGGCGTGCGCGGCCAGCCACCACAGCAGAGTGGTCTTCCCGGCCCCCGCGTCGCCGCGGAGCAGAACCCGGGGGCGGTGGGCCAGGAGGTCATGGATGCGCCGGGGAGCGGTCCGGGCCGCGGGGGGACGGACGCCTCCGCTTGTCCACCGGCCGCCCGTCTCCGCCTCCAGGCTCAGATACGCGGTGTCCAGGTCCCAGTTGTCCTCGCGGCGCCCCAGCTCGTCCAGCCCGAAGACCCTGGTGCGGCGATAGGCCTTGCCGAGGGCGTCCGCGAACTCCTCCTCGTACCGGAGGTCGGCCGGGTAGGTGCCGTGCACCCGTTCCGTACGGGGCTCCGACCCCGTGGTCTGCTCGTACGCCTGGCGGAAGCCCGCCGACTCCAGCACCGGGCGCAGCGAGACGCACTCCACCCGCCGTCCTTCCCTGCGGGACGGTATCTGGCGGGCGAGGCCGAGGAGCACCGCCCCGGCGAAGACGGGCCCGCCCGAGAGACCGCTCAGCAGGGCTGCGCCTCCGTCGTCCGCCACAGAGGGCGGGCTGTCCAGGTCGCAGGCCAGGAGGTCGCGTAGCAGGCCCGCCAGGGGCACCACAGTGGCGGTGTACTGGTCGGCCTCCAGGTGGCGCCCGGGGCCGTACCGCTGGATCTCCGGGAAGCCGGTGATCTCGCAGCCGGGGAGGGCCTGGGCCGAGGCGAGCACGCCGAGGCGCACCGGCGGGACCGGCGGCAGCAGGCCGTCGGCCAGCAGGAGCGCCGCGTCCTGCCTGGCATCCACCCAGAGAACCCGGCCGGTCACGGGTTGCGGCAGGTCCGGGTGTGCGACCGACGCGCTCGCCTCGCCCCCGAGGACGTGCGCGCAGGTCAGCACCAGCTGCTCCGTGAGCAGCACTCCGCTGCCCTGGCGGGCGGAGTGGACGACGACGGTGCGGTCCGTGGGGCGTACGGGGCGGGTGCTCACGCGCCACCGCGTCCCCGGCCGAAGTGAGCGGTGCTGCCGCCCGGGGCGTCGTCGCCGATCTCCAGCGGGCCGGAGCCGTCGGCCTTGCGCGGGCTCAGGGTGAAGGCGACCTTGTGCGTGGTGCCGGTGGTGCGGGAGGCGTCGGCGCCCGCCTCCACCACCCAGGCCTTGACCTTGCCGCCCGCCTTGGCCTCCTTGCGGAGTTCCACCGTGAACTCCATCTGGATGTCGCCCACGCCGAAGACGACGGGGCGGCCGGTGGCCCGGGCGGCGGCCTCGATGAGCTGGTCGCGGACGGATTCGACGGCGTCCGCGAGCTCGATCCGGTCCAAGGCGTGGTGCTCGTCGGTACTCATGGCTGCCCCCGATACCGCCTGTCCGGCGGCGAGATGACGTGGCGTGCCGAAGGTCCCGAAGCGGACATCCCTTGGTCCCACCGGCGGTGACAAGGCGCACAGGCCATTTCGAGCCTACTAGCGGACTTCGTAGGAGCGCTCGGGATCACCGAAAGGTCTTTGGTCCCGGGGCCGGCCGGGACCTTCGAAAGTCGGGGCGATGTGCCGGGTTTCCGGGGCCGTGTGCGGGCCGGGCCGCGTTCACCTGCGGTTCAGCGGCTGACGGTGGCGGGTCCCGGCGGCTGGAGGAGGCCTCCCGGGCGGGACGTCCTGCCCCCGATTCCCGATGTCAGATCTACGGCTTTTCATCGTAGAAGGGGTACTTGAGCATCCCTCCGGAGCGGGTTACCAAGGTGGAGCAAGCCCGGACAAACGCTCGGGTTTCGCCCCCCCCCCGGACAGAACGACCGGGGAGCCCCCATCTTCGGAGGACCTACTCGTATGTCGAAGCGCGTTACGACCCCCACCCGCCCGTCCACCTCTCGTGTCCGTGGCGCCGTCCTGGCCGCCGGCCTGGGAGCGTCGATGGTCCTGGGTGCTGGCGCGGCGTTCGCCTCCGGCACCACGGGCACCGTCGCCCTCACCAGTGCCACCACCGCCGACGCGGTCGCCAAGCAGGCGTCCGCCCAGAGCAAGGCCGCCGTGGACGCCAAGAAGTCCGCCGCGGAGCAGGCCGACACCGCCAAGAAGGCCGCGGCCGCCAAGCAGGCCGCCGCCAAGAAGAACGCCGCCTCGTGGCAGGTCCCGGTGAAGCACTACACCCTGAGTGCCACCTACGGCACCGGTGGCGACCGCTGGGCCCACAAGCACTCCGGCCAGGACTTCGCGGTGCCGATCGGCACCCCGGTCCACGCCGCCCACGGCGGTACGGTCGTCAAGGCCGGTCCGAACGGCGGCGGCGACGGCCCCGCGTACGGCAACGCGATCGTGATCAAGCACGCCAACGGCAAGTTCACGCAGTACGCGCACCTGTCGAAGATCGACGTCCGTATCGGCCAGACCGTGAAGACCGGCCAGGAGATCGGCCTCTCCGGCAACACCGGTAACTCCAGCGGCCCGCACCTGCACTTCGAGGTCCGGACCACGGCCAACTACGGCTCGGCGATCAACCCGGTCAACTTCCTGCGGACCGTCCACGTGTCCGTCTGACCGAGCGGGATCGCGCCCAGCGTCGAGCACGGCTGATCCACGAAGCCCCGGGACTGTTCCAGTCCCGGGGCTTCGCCGTGCCCGGCGCCCGTCACATCCCCGGCCGGGCGCCCGGCCGGAGGGATCAGGTCAGCGGCAGCCGGTAGAGGCCGTTCGACAGGGGTTCCACCAGCCCGTCGGCCACCAGGCCGTCCAGGGCGCGGGCGCGCTGCACCGGCTCGTCCCACACCGCGTCCAGGGCGGCCTGCGGGACCGGGGCGACGGAGTCGCGGAGCACCGCCAGGAGCCGTCCGCGCACCTGTCGGTCCGTACCGGCGTACGTCTGGCCCCGGCGGGCCGGGCCCTGGTGCGCGGGCTTCCCGGCGAGCAGCCAGGCGCACCGCGAGGCGATGGGACAGCGCGAGCAGTCCTCGTTCTTCGCGGTGCACACCAGCGCACCGAGCTCCATCGTCGCCGCCGCCCAGGCCGCGGCCCGGTCGTCCTCCTCGGGGAGCAGGGCGCGGGCGAGCTTGCGCTCCGCGGCGGTGGTCGCGTTCGGCGGGTACTGGATGCCGGTGGCCGCCCGCGCGAACACCCGGCGGACGTTCGTGTCGAGCACAGCGTGCCGCTGCCCGTACGCGAACGAGGCGACCGCCGCCGCCGTGTACTCGCCGATCCCGGGCAGTGCCAGCAGCTGGGCGTGCTCACTGGGTACGTCGCCGCCGTGGCGTTCCGTTATGGCCTGGGCCGCGCCGTGCAGGCGCAGCGCGCGGCGCGGGTAGCCGAGCCGGCCCCAGGCGCGGACCGCCTCGCCCGGCGCCTCGGCGGCCAGGTCGGCCGGGCGCGGCCAGCGGGCCAGCCACTGCTCGTACACCGGGAGGACCCGGTTCACCGGGGTCTGCTGGAGCATGAACTCGCTCACCATCACGCCCCAGGCGCCGGCCTCCGGGCGGCGCCAGGGCAGATCGCGGGCGTGCTGCTCGAACCACCCGATGACGGGGGTGTGGAGGAGGGAAGCGGGGGGCGTGTGTGTCGAAGTCGTGGCAGTCATCGCACCTACGATCCTGGCACGGAAGGCCCGGCGACGTTCACGGGCGCGGGGGTGTCGCCCCCGGCGAGAGCCTCTGGACGGACAACGCCACCCGTTCTGTCCCCTCTGCCCCGGTCTTCTCGTGCTTGTCCGGCGCGTTCGCCGCGAAACAGTCGCCCAACGAGCCCTTCCGGAATGATGATCCGCAAAAGTTGACCATCACAGCGGCGGGTGGGGCGGGAGTTGGGCAGGATCTCTCGTACAGTTTGCGACGTGGGATCTCTGCGCAAACCGGTCGGCCCGCTTCCCTCCAGCATCTACTGGCGACGGAGGGTGGTAGCGGCGATTCTGGTTGCGCTGCTCGCGGTGCTGCTCGCCTGGGTCTTCCTGCCCGGCACGGGCAAGAAGAGCCCGCCCGACGCCAAGCCCGGTACCTCCGAACCCGCGCGTTCGATCACGCCCGGCCCCTCCGACTCCGGACCGGCGATCAGCCAACAACCCGGCGGGCGGCACGAGTCCGGCGGTGGCGACGACAGCACCGGCGCGGCCTCCGGCGGTTCGGACGGTTCCAACGGCGATGCCGGTGACGGCGCCGACGCGACCACGAGCCCCTCGCCCGGCGCGGGAGCCTCTTCGGACACGGCCGCCGGTGGCGCCGCGGCCGGTGGCACCGCGGGGGTCCAGGTCCCCGCGAGTTCCGCGCTCCCCGACTGCCGCCCCGCCGCGGTGCAGTTGAGCGTGCGGACCAAGGTGACGTACGGCCCCGAGGAGACGCCCAAGTTCGAGCTGATCGCGAAGAACACGTCCACCGGCGACTGCAAGGCGGACCTCGGCCCGAAGGCGGCTGTGCTCACGGTCACGGACGCCAGCGGGGACGACGACGACCAGGTCTGGTCCTCGAAGGACTGCCCGACCGCGTCCGGCAGCCTCTGGTTCAAGGTCCCGGCGGGGCAGACGGTGATCCGCACGATCGACTGGAACCGCACCAGGAGCACCCCGGGCTGCGCGACCCCGCCGACCGGCAAGGCGGCCCCGGGGACGTACCTCCTGGAGGCCAAGGCCCCGGGCGAGCCGCTCCAGCGCGCTTCCTTCGTCCTCGCCAAGGACTGAGCCCAGGGGCGGGGGCTCGTAGCACCGCACCAGGCGCTCGGGCCCCGGGCAGGGGCCCGAGTCCTCCGCGAGGGGCCGAGGCCGTCACGTGGGGGCCCCGGTCCCGAACGCCCCGGCCTCAGCCGTCAGACGTACCGCTCCAGGATCGACGACTCGGCGAGCCGGGAGAGGCCCTCGCGGACGCTCCGCGCCCGCGCCTCCCCGACGCCGTCCACGGTCTGGAGGTCGTCCACGCTCGCCGCGAGCAGCTTCTGCAGCCCGCCGAAGTGCTCCACGAGGCGCTCCATGATCGCACCGGGCAGCCGCGGCACCTTCGCCAGCAGCCGGAAACCGCGCGGCGAGACGGCCGAGTCCAGCGTCTCGGGCGAACCGCTGTACCCCAGCGACCGCGCCACCACAGCGAGTTCGAGCAGCTCGGAATGGCTCAGCGCGTCCAGCTCGGTCAGCGCCTCCGCGACCGTGCGCGAACGCTTCGCCGTCGGCTCGGGGACGTAGTCGCGTACGACGAGCTCCCGCTCCGGCTCCACGCCCGCGATCAGCTCGTCGAGCTGGAGCGCCAGCAGGCGTCCGTCGGTGCCGAGCTCCACCACGTACTCCGCGATCTCCGTCGCGATCCGGCGCACCATCTCCAGCCGCTGCGCGACGGCCGTCACGTCCCGGACCGTCACCAGGTCCTCGATCTCCAGCGCGGAGAGCGTGCCGGCGACCTCGTCGAGGCGCAGCTTGTACCGCTCCAGCGTGGCGAGGGCCTGGTTGGCGCGGGACAGGATCGCGGAGGACTCCTCCAGGACCCGCCGTTCGCCGTCGACGTACAGCGCGATCAGGCGCATCGACTGGGACACCGAGACGACCGGGAAACCGCACGACTTGGAGACGCGGTCGGCCGTGCGGTGACGGGTTCCGGTCTCCTCGGTGGGGATCGAGGCGTCCGGGACCAGCTGGACGCCCGCCCGCAGGATCTTGGTGATGTCCTTGTCGAGGATGAGCGCGCCGTCGAGCTTGCACAGCTCGCGCAGACGGGTCGCGGCGAACTCGACGTTCATCACGAAACCGCCGGTGCACATCGACTCGACGGTCTTGTCCATGCCGAGGACGATCAGCCCTCCGGTGTTCCCCCGCAGGATGCGCTCCAGCCCGTCACGCAGGGCCGTTCCGGGCGCGACCGCGCTCAGCGAAGCGCGCATCAGCGCTTCGTTACCGGTGCCTTGGCCGGACTTTCCGGGCGATGATGCCCGGTCGTTGGCTGCCACTGCACTCCTCCGGTCACGGGTTTGCGGTGCCCTTGCGTCCCTCGTGCCGCGCGTGCGAGCGGGCGAGACCAGGGCAAAGTCTACCGGCGCGCGCCGTCCTCCTGTGGTGCCTCCGAACGAGACCGGCGCGGCAGCACCCTGAGAGCATCGCCCATGTCGGCGACTTCTGTGACCTTCATACCGGCCGGGACCTTTCCCGGATCGCCCGGGACCAGCGCGTGCGTGAACCCGAGACGGTGCGCCTCGGCCAGCCGGCGCTGCACACCGGTGACCCGCCGCACCTCTCCGGCGAGACCCACCTCACCGATGGCGACCAGGTTCTTCGGGAGGGGGGTGTCGCTCGCCGCGCTCGCCAGCGCGAGCGCGATGGCCAGGTCCGCTGCGGGCTCGGTGAGCTTCACCCCGCCGACCGTCGCGCTGTAGATGTCCCGCTTGCCCAGCGCGCTGATCCGGCCCCGCTGCTCCAGCACCGCCAGCATCATCGAGACCCGCGAGGTCTCCAGACCCGAGGTGGTGCGGCGGGGCGACGGGATCTGCGAGTCGACCGTGAGCGCCTGCACCTCGGCCACCAGGGGCCGCTTGCCCTCCAGGGTGACGGTCAGACAGGTGCCGGGCACCGGCTCGTCCCGCCGCGTCAGGAAGAGGCCGGACGGATCGGCGAGACCGGTGATCCCCTCGTCGTGCAGCTCGAAGCAGCCGACCTCGTCGGTCGCGCCGTAACGGTTCTTGACGCCCCGGACCAGCCGAAGCCGCGCGTGCCGGTCGCCCTCGAAGGAGAGCACCACGTCGACGAGGTGCTCCAGCAGCCGGGGTCCTGCGATGGCACCGTCCTTGGTGACGTGACCCACCAGCAGCGTCGCCATCCCACGGTCCTTGGAGGCGCGGATGAGCGCCCCGGCGACCTCGCGGACCTGCGCCATGCCGCCCGGCGCCCCGTCGATCTCCGGCGACGCGACGGTCTGCACCGAGTCCAGCACCAGCAGGGACGGCTTGACCGCGTCGAGATGGCCGAGGACGGCCGACAGGTCGGTCTCCGCCGCGAGGTAGAGGTGGTCGTTGATCGCCCTGATCCGGTCGGCGCGCATCCGGACCTGGCTCGCGGACTCCTCCGCCGTGACGTAGAGGGTGCGGTGCTCCTCGCTCGCGGCCTTCGCGGCCACATCCAGCAGCAGGGTCGACTTGCCGACGCCCGGCTCCCCGGCCAGCAGCACCACGGCGCCCGGTACGAGCCCGCCGCCCAGCACCCGGTCCAGCTCGCCGACACCGGTCGAGCGGGCGGTCGCCTGGCGGCTGTCCACCTGGCCGATGGGCACGGCGGCGGTGGAGACCCGGCCGGCCGCGGTGGTGCGCACGGCGGGCGCGCCGCCGAACTCCTCGACGGTGCCCCAGGCCTGGCATTCCGGGCAGCGGCCGAGCCACTTGGCGGTCGTCCAGCCGCACTCGGTGCAGCGGTAGGACGGACGGTCCTTCGTGGACTTCGTGCGGGCAACCATGGCGTCACCGTATAGCCCGGCTACGACAATGGGGTTTCCGGAGGGCCGCGGGCGACCGCGGCCCCATCGTGGGAGGGGACCGCATGACCAGCAGCACCACACCGTTCGACGAGGCCGAGCGCCTGAAGTGGGCGGGCCTGGCCGACGCCTACGCCGCGTCCTTCGCCCGGCTCTGCGCCCGCACCGTGCCCGAGCTGCTCGACGAGGCGGGCGTGAGCGCCGGAACCCGGGTCCTGGACGTGGGCACCGGTACCGGGGCGGTGGCCGTCGCCGCGTGTACGAGGGGGGCGGTGGTCACCGCCGTCGACGCGGAACCGGACATGGTGAAGAGCGCCACGCGGGCCGCCCCGGCGGCGGACGTGCGCGTCGCCCTCCTGCCGGAGCTGCCCTTCGCGGACGGCGAATTCGACGCGGTCGCCGCGAACTTCGTCCTCAACCACGTCGGGCGCCCCCGGAAGGCGCTCGCCGAACTGCGCCGGGTGACCCGCCCCGGCGGCCGGATAGCGGTCACCATCTGGGGGGCCGACGCCGGGACCGGACAGCGGCTGCTCGGCCGGGCGGTCGCAGCCGCGGGCGCGCTCCGGCCGCCGGAGGTGCCCCCGCTCGCCCCGGAGGAGGCGTTCGAGCAGACCCCCGAGGGCCTCGCCGCACTGCTGGCCGGGGCCGGGCTGGCGGACGTCTCCTGCACCGCCCTCGCCTGGGAGCACCTGGCCACCGTCGAGGAGTGGTGGACCGGGGCCGCGTCCGGAGTGGCGACCATCGGCCGCATCGTGACCGCGCAGACGCCCGCCACGGTGGCGGAGATCAAGCGCCACTACGAGACGCTCAGCGCGGAGTTCGTCGTGCCGGGCGGCGAGGACGAGAAGCTGCTGGCACTGCCGCACCGCGCACTGCTGGCTTCCGGCCGGGTGGTCTGACCGGGCAGGGGCGTACGCCCTCCGGGCGGACGGGCGGGCCCCAGGGGGAGGCCCGCC
>NZ_JBHWZJ010000047.1:0-31631 GCF_042728415.1 Streptomyces sp. NPDC060198
CGGCGCCCTCACCCCCGGCAGCCTGCTCGGCAACGAGATCGAGCTGGCGGGCAGACTCGGCCTGTCCCGGGGTCCTCCACCACTCGACGAGAGCGGCGGCAGCTGCCTCTTCGCCCATCGGGCCGTTCTCCAAGCGCAGCTCCAGCAGAAACGCGTACGCCTGACCGATGACGGGCCCCGGGCCGACGTCGAGAATCCGCATGATCGCGTTTCCGTCCAGGTCCGGGCGGATGGAGTCCAGCTCCTCCTGCTCCTGGAGCAGCGCGATGCGCTCCTCCAGGGCGTCGTACGTCCGCGAGAGCGCGTTCGCCTTGCGCTTGTTCCTGGTGGTGCAGTCCGATCGCGTGAGTTTGTGGAGCCGCTCCAACAGAGGCCCCGCATCGCGTACGTACCGGCGGACGGCGGAATCGGTCCACTCACCGTCGCCATAGCCGTGGAAGCGAAGGTGGAGTTCGACCAGCCGCGAGACGTCCTTGACCATGTCGTTGGAGTACTTCAGCTCCGTCAGCCGCTTCTTGACCATCTTGGCGCCCACCACCTCGTGATGGTGGAAGGAGACGCGGCCGTCCTTCTCGAAGCGCCGGGTCCGGGGCTTGCCGATGTCGTGGAGTAGCGCGGCCAGTCGCAGCACGAGGTCCGGGCCGTTCTCCTCCAGGTCGATCGCCTGCTCCAGAACGGTCAGGGAGTGCTCGTAGACGTCCTTGTGGCGGTGATGCTCGTCACTTTCCAGTCGGAGTGCCGGCAGTTCCGGCAGCACGTACCGCGCCAGCCCCGTGTCGACCAGCAGCCCCAGCCCCTTGCGGGGGTGCTCGGAGAGGAGCAGCTTGTTGAGCTCCTCCCGGACACGCTCCGCCGAGACGATCTCGATGCGCTCCGCCATCTCCGTCATGGCTTCGACGACCTCGGGGGCCACCTCGAAGTCGAGCTGCGCGGCGAACCGTGCGGCCCGCAGCATCCGGAGCGGGTCGTCGGAGAAGGATGCTTCGGGGGTCCCCGGAGTGCGCAGGACCCGGTCGGCGAGGTCCTTCATCCCGCCGTGCGGGTCGATGAACTCATTTTGCGGGAGCGCGACGGCCATCGCGTTGACCGTGAAGTCCCGGCGGACCAGATCGTCCTCGATGGAGTCTCCGTACGAGACTTCGGGCTTCCGGGAGGTCCGGTCGTACGCCTCCGAGCGGTAGGTCGTGACCTCGACCTGGTAACCGTCTTTCTGCGAGCCCACCGTGCCGAAGGCGATCCCGATCTCCCAGACCGAGTCGGCCCAGGGACGGACGATCTTGAGTACGTCCTCCGGGCGGGCGTCGGTGGTGAAGTCGAGGTCGTTCCCGAGCCGCCCGAGCAGTGCGTCCCGGACCGAGCCACCGACCAGGGCGAGGGCGAACCCCGCTTCCTCGAAGCGGCGGGCGAGCTCATCGGCGACGGGGGAGACCCGCAGCGGTTCGCCGGCCCCACGGGGCTCCGTTTGGCTCAGGGCGCTGGACTTGTCTTCGTTGGCGTTCGGCACAACAGAAAAGGGTACGTGCACCGACCGGCCCGGGCGTCATCGTTTCCGTGAGCCCTGCGAGACTCTGCCGATCATGAGGGGCAGTCCGGAGCACTCCGCCACAGCGCACCTCGTTACCATGCGGGGACGCAGAACCGACAGCGATCGACACCCCCAGCTGACGACGACGAGGGACGGGTACACGCGTGGCCGAGGCGGCAGACTCTCAGGGGACACATCCCTCTCCTGCTCGCCGGTGGATGAGGCGCACAGCGTCCGTGATGCTGGGGGTTCCTCTGGTGACCGGTCTGCTGGCAGGACCGGCGGCAGCGGCTCCGCTCACCGGCACGGTGGAGAAGGCCGCCCCCGTCTCCAGCACGGTCGATGTCTCACTGAACTCGCTCACCCCCAGCGCACCGGTGGAAGGGGACACCCTGGTCGTCTCCGGCACCGTGACCAACAGGGGCAGCGAGACGATCGACGAGGCCGAGGTGGACCTCCGTGTCGGTCCGAGGCTCTCGGGACGTTCCTCGATCGATGCGAACGCCAAGCGCACCGGATACCTGCCGGGTGTCGACGCGGAACCTCTCGGCGATCCGTACACCCTGGAGGTGTCCTCGCTCCGCAAGGGCGTCAGCCAGGACTTCTCGATCTCCGTCCCGGTCGACAAGCTGCCGCTGGACTCCGCCGGCGTCTATCAGCTGGCCGTCTCCCTGACGGGCCAGACGTCCAGCAGCTCCTACGAGCGTGTCCTCGGCATTCAGCGCACCTTCCTCCCCTGGGAGCCGGAGGAGAGCGACGCCAAGTCCAAGCTCACCTTCCTCTGGCCGCTGATCGCCTCCGCGCACATCACGGCCGAGACCGCTTCGGACGAGCAGCAGACCCCGGTGTTCCAGGACGACGAGCTGGCAGACGAGCTGGAGCCTGGCGGCCGACTGGAACAGCTCGTCTCCCTGGGCAGCGATCTTCCGGTGACCTGGGTGATCGATCCGGACCTGCTGGCGAGCGTCGACGCGATGGCGGGGACCTACCGGGTCAGGTCCGGGGACACCACCGTCCCGGGCACCAGCCAGGACGTCGCGAAGAAGTGGCTCGACTCCCTGCAGAAGGCTGTGAACGGCGACAAGATCGTCGCCCTTCCCTTCGCCGACCCCGACCTCGCGTCCATCGCGCACCGGGGAAAGAACGTCTCGGGCACCCTCCGCCATCTGCAGACCGCCACCGAGGCGGCGACGACCACGGTGGAGACGGTCCTGCACACCACGCCGACCACCGACTTCGCGTGGCCCGTGGACGGTGCCATCGATCCCTCGATCGTCGACGTCGCCACCTCGGCCGGAGCCCACAAGGTGATCGCCCGCAGCGACAGCCTCGACGAAACCGGCAACCTGCTGTACACGCCGACGGCGGCCCGGCCCATCGGCGGCGGCACGAGCGCCGTGGTGGCCGACTACCGCCTCTCCACCGTCTTCGGCGGTGACATGACGGGGGGCGAGCGCTCCACTCTCGCGGTCCAGAACTTCCTCTCCCAGACCCTGGCTCTCACCAAGCAGGACGAGGACAAGGAACGCAGCATCGTGGTGGCTCCTCAGCGGATGCCCACCGCCGCACAGGCGCAGACCATGGCCCGTGCGCTCCAGGCGCTGGACGACGACCGCTGGACCCAGTCGCTGGACCTGGTGGCCGCCGCGGAGGTGAAACCGGACTCCCGAGCGACCACCAAGGTGCCCAGCTCGTCGGCTTACCCCAAAAAGCTGCGCAGTCAGGAACTGCCCACCCAGGCATTCCAGGACATCAGGGGAATCCAGGATTCGCTGAACAGCTTCCAGGTCATCCTGACCCAGCCCGAACGGGTGGTGACGCCCTTCGGAAACGCCATCAACCGCTCCATGTCGACCTCCTGGCGAGGAAAACCGCTGGAGGCGCAGAAATACCGTGACGCGGTGCGGACCTACCTCCAGGGGCTCGTCGGCCAGGTGAACCTGATCGCCAAGTCGGACGTCACCCTCTCCGGGCGTAGCGCTACGATCCCGGTCACCGTGCAGAACCAGTTGCTGCAGGGGGTCGACCATCTGGTGCTCCGGCTGACCTCCGACAACGCCACTCGTCTCAAGCTCAACGACGGCGGCGCGATCGCGCAGCAGCCGGTGGCGATCGCGGGCGGGCACAGCCAGTCGGTGAAGTTCGACGCGGACGCCAATGTCAACGGCCAGGTCCAGATCAAAGCCCGTCTCTTCACTCAGGACGGGACCCCTTACGGCGACGAGATGACCTTCACCGTGAAGGTCTCCGAGTTGACGCCGACCGTTCTGCTGGTGATCGCCGGTGGCCTGCTGCTGCTGGTCCTGGCAGGTGTGAGGATGTACAACCACCGGAAGCGTGCCGTCGCAAGCGACACGTCGGAAGGCGGCGGCGGCGAACCCGAGCAGCCGAGTGACCCGACACCGGACACCGGGCCGGAAAGCGGGGACCCGTCCGGGCCGGGTGAGAAAGTGGACCGTTGAGCGATGTCTGTCGAGGCCGGTCGGCCGGGGACGATGAGGTGGGGTTTCGATGAACGCGCCGTACGACGGTGACCGCGTGCATGGCGCGGGCGGGACGGGCGCCGACCGTGTGCCCCCGGAGACGGGACCGGACGGGATGGCCCCTGCCGACCCGTACCTCCAGCACGCCTACGACCACGACCCCTACCGGGCGCGGGACCTCGCCGCCCAGGACCCGGTCGGTGAAGCCCTGTACGACCGGGCCTCCCATCCGCCGCCGCCCCCGGGCACCTACCAGGAGCCGCAGCCGCTCTACCAGCAGCCTCCCGCAGCCCAGTACCCCCCGGACCCCCGGTTCTGGGCCCAGACGCCCGCACCGGAGCCCGCAGGGCCCTCCCGGCACCTCCCCTACGGTGACGACGCTCTGACGACCCAGTTCGTCGGCGTCGACGACCTCGTCACCCGCGCCTCGGAGGACGAAGTGGAGCCGGACGCGTTCGCCCACCTCTTCCGGGACCAGGAGGGCTCCGGCGGTGGCCGGCACGCCGGCAGTCCCGAGCCCGAGCCCGCCAAGGCACCCGCACCGCAGAAGTCCGGAGGACGGGCTTCGGGACTGCTCAAGTCCAGCGCCCTGATGGCCGCCGGAACGCTGGTCTCACGGCTCACCGGATTCGTCCGGAGCCTCGTCATCACGGCGGCGCTCGGCGCCGTCCTGCTCGGCGACAGTTTCACCATCGCCTACACGCTGCCGACGATGATCTACATCCTCACCGTCGGTGGCGGCCTGAACTCCGTGTTCGTCCCCCAGCTCGTCCGCTCCATGAAGGACGACGAGGACGGCGGTGAGGCGTACGCCAACCGTCTGCTCACCCTGGTGATGGTCGCGCTCGGCCTGATCGTGGCCGCGGCGGTGTTCGCCGCGCCCCTGCTCATCCGGCTGATGTCCCTGCCCATCGCCAACGATCCCGACGCCAACAGTGTGGCCGTGACCTTCGCGCGCTACTGCCTGCCGACGATCTTCTTCATGGGCGTGCACGTCGTGATGGGACAGATCCTCAACGCGCGCGGCAAATTCGGCGCGATGATGTGGACCCCGGTCCTCAACAACATCGTCATGATCACCACGTTCGGTCTGTTCATCTGGGTCTACGGCACCGCGGCCGAATCCCAGATGGGTGTGCGGACCATCCCGCCGGACGGTGTGCGCCTGCTGGGCATCGGCACCCTGCTCGGCCTCACCGTGCAGGCGCTGGCGATGATCCCGTACCTGCGCGAAGCGGGTTTCCGGTTCCGGCCGCGCTTCGACTGGAGGGGTCACGGCCTCGGTAAGACGATCAAGCTGGCCAAGTGGACCGTGCTGTTCGTCCTCGCCAACCAGGCGGGCGTCCTGGTCGTCACGCAGCTCGCCACCTCGGCCGGCAAGTCCTCCGGCCAGAACGGCACCGGTTTCCTCGCCTACTCCAACGCCCAGCTCATCTGGGGCATGCCCCAGGCCATCATCACCGTCTCCGTCATGGCGGCGCTGCTGCCCCGCATCGCACGAGCCGCGCACGACAACGATCCCGGTGCGGTCCGGGACGACATCTCCCAGGGGCTGCGGAACTCCGCCGTCGCGATCGTGCCGGTCGCCTTCGGCTTCCTCGCACTCGGTCTGCCGATGTGCACCCTGCTCTACGGGGCGAGCGGCTCCGAGGCGGCCCGGTCGATGGGCTTCATCCTGATGGCTTTCGCCCTCGGCCTCATCCCGTACTCCGTGCAGTACGTCGTGCTCCGCGGCTTCTACGCGTACGAGGACACCCGCACGCCCTTCTACAACACGGTCATCGTGGCGGCCGTCAACGCCGCCGCGTCGGTGGTCTGCTTCCTCGTCCTCCCGGCCCGCTGGGCGGTGGTCGGCATGGCGGCGTCCTACGGCCTCGCCTACGCGGTCGGAGTCGGCGTCGCCTGGCGACGGCTGCGCAACCGCCTCGGCGGCGATCTGGACGGCACCCGCGTCGTCCGTACGTACGCCCGCCTCTGCCTGGCAGCGATCCCGGCCGCGCTCGTCGGGGGTGTGGTGGGGGTCGCACTCCTCGAACTTCTCGGCGAAGGTGTACTCGGTTCGGTCGTCGCGCTGATCTGTGGCGGCCTGTTGCTGCTCGGCGTCTTCTTCGGTGCGGCCAAGAAGATGCGGATCGAAGAGGTGAACGGGCTGATGGGTATGGTCCGGGGACGGCTCGGCCGCTGAACGAGCGTCGCAGCACACAACCATCGCCGGTCTCCGTGTGTCGTGCATAGCGCCGGAGTGTGGGCACAATTGGCGTGACTGTGAGCAGAGCTGGCTGGCATCGCGCAACGGATGGGGAGGCAGGAACGACGGTGGCGGAACGTAGCACGGCTGCCGTCGACGTGGCCGACAACAGCGGCGACGAGCCGCTGGCCGCCAAGGCGGACGAGGCCACGACCGACGGGACGGCTGAAGCCAAGAACGCTGCGGGCGAGAGCCCGGACGGCGTGGACGACAAGGACGCCGGCTCCCCCGTGGAACCACTGGCACCCGACCTGCACAGCGGTCACAAGCTGGCCAAGCGCTACCGGCTCGAGGAGTGCATCACCCGACTGGACGGTTTCAGCAGCTGGCGGGCGATGGACGAGAAGCTGCGGCGCGCGGTGGGTGTCCATCTGCTCGCGGCGAACCATCCCCGCGCCCGGCCGGTCCTGGCCGCGGCCCGCTCCTCCGCCCTGCTGGGCGACCCCCGCTTCGTGCAGGTGCTGGACGCCGTGGAGGAGGGCGACTTCGTCTACGTCGTCCACGAGTGGCTCCCGGACGCCGTCGAGCTCACCGCACTGCTCGCCGCGGGCCCCATGGAGGCCCACGACGCGTTCCAGCTCGTGGGCCAGCTCTCCCAGGCCATGGCCGCCGCACACCGCGAGGGCCTCGCCCACCTGCGCCTGACGCCCGGCGCCGTCCTGCGCAGTTCCACGGGGCAGTACCGCATCCGCGGTCTCGCCGTGGACGCCGCGCTGCGCGGCATCACGGCCGAGCGGCCGCTGCGTACGGACACCGAGGCCATCGGCGCCCTGCTGTACGCGGCACTGACTCAGCGGTGGCCCTACGAGAGCGACGCTTACGGACTCGCCGGCCTGCCCAAGGGCATGGGCCTCATCGCCCCCGACCAGGTCCGGGCCGGGGTGCACCGCGGTCTCTCCGAGCTCGCCATGCGCGCGCTCGCCAACGACGGTGCCACGGCTTCGCGGCAGGAACCGCCCTGCACCACCCCCGACGAACTGGCCAAGGCTGTCGCCGCGATGCCGCGCATCCTGCCGCCCGAACCGACCTTCACCGCTCCGCCCGAGTACCAGCGGACCACCTACCAGCAGGGGACCTACGGACGCCCGTCCGCCCGTCCCGCGCCCACGGCACCGACCGTCATGGCCGTGCCGCCGGCGCCGCTGCAGAGCCGCACCGGCAGAGCCTTGAAGTGGGCCGTCTCCGCACTGCTGATCGCCGCCCTGGGTCTCGGCAGCTGGCAGCTGGCCGAGACGCTCCTGGACAACAAGAAGACCGAGGAGCCGGACACCACCCGCACGACGGACAGCGGCAGCACCGACAAGAACGCCCTCGTCTCCGGCAAGCCCGTCCCCATCGTGGCGGCCCAGGACTACGACCCGCTCGGCACCGACGGCGGCGAGAAGCCCGAGGCGATAAAGAACGCCTACGACGGTGACTCCAGCACCTACTGGTCCACGCAGAGCTACTACACCGCGAAATTCGGCGCCCTCAAGACGGGTGTCGGGGTCGTCCTCGACCTCGGCAAGGTGCAGCAGGTCGGTTCCGTGGACGTGTCCTTCCTCGACGGCACGACCTCGGTCGAGCTGCGCAGCACGGAAGACGCCACCCCTCCGTCCATGCCCGATGGCTTCACCAAGGTGGCCGGGGGCTCAGGAACGAACGTGACGCTCAAGCCCGAGAACCCCGTCCAGTCGCGGTACCTTCTCGTGTGGCTCACCGAGCTGCCCGGCGGCGGAAAGCAGTACCGGGGCAAGATCTCCGAGATCAAAGTCACCAGTTGACGTACGCAGGGAGACGGGGGCTCACTGTTGGACGACGCCATATTCGCCGACATCGGTGACCAGGAGTTGCTGGCACTGCACGTGACGGGCGAACCGGATGCCTTCGGTGAGCTGGTGCGGCGTCACCGGGACCGACTGTGGGCGGTGGCGCTGCGGACTCTCGGAGACCGGGAGGAAGCGGCTGACGCGGTCCAGGACGCCCTCGTCTCCGCGTTCCGGTCCGCCCACACCTTCCGGGGGCAGTCCGCCGTCACCACCTGGCTGCACCGGATCACCGTCAACGCCTGCCTCGACCGCGCTCGCAAGGCGGCTTCCCGCAAGACCGCGCCGGTGGACACCGCGGAGCGCCTCGATCAGCTTCTGGAGCCGCACGAATCGGCCGAGGCACCCGCCGAACGCCAGGATCTGCACCGCGAACTACTGGCCGCGCTCGCGACCCTCCCTCCGGACCAGCGCGCCGCATTGGTCCTCGTGGACATGCAGGGTTATCCGGTCGCGGAAGCAGCCCTGCTCCTCGGCGTGCCGAGCGGCACGGTGAAGAGCCGTTGCGCACGCGGTCGGGCCAGACTCCTGCCGCTGCTGGCTCATCTGAGAGGCCGTGATGCAGCGGACGCACCGACCGGCAAGGGCACCTCGGGTGCCGCACGGAACCTGTCGCGAGGTCCATCCGTCCCACGGGCATCGGGGCCGAGGGACGCAGGAGCGCATGATCCTGCCGCAGCGCAGGGCGGAGGCGGACACGTATGACATCCACGACCCGTACGACTGAGCACCCGGACGTCTCGGAGATCGCAGATCTGGGCGAAGGCCTCCTCCCTCTCTCCCGAGCCGTGGAAGTCCAGCGTCATCTCCTCTCCTGCGTGCTCTGCGAGGACGTGCGGTCCTCCCTTGAAGAGATCGAGTCCCTGCTCGGCTCTCTGCCGTCGCCCTCACCCATGCCGTCCGATGTCGCAGCGCGTATCGACGCGGTCCTGGCCGCCGAGACGCGCGCCCATGACCGGGTTTCCGTGGGCGCCCCTCCGGAGGGCCTCGATGTTTCACGTGAAACATCGAGCGGTGAGACAGCGGCGCAGACGGACGAGCGAACGGCAGCGCGGAACGCTGACGCGGATCCCGCGGTTGAGCAGCAGCGCACAGGCCCTTCGACGTCCCGCCCCACCACCCGCCCGTCGCCCGACTTCACGCGCCCGGGCCGCAACCCGGGCCGCCGCTCCTCGGTGACCCGCCGCCGCATCGTTCTCGGCGCCGCGTTCGGCGCGGGGATTCTGGGCGTGGGAACCCTCCTCTTCCAGACGGCCGACGCGATGTCCGACAGGGCATTCTCGTCCGACTCCTCATCAAAGGCCGCAGCCTCGACGTCTGAGACATCGGCAGCGTCACAAGCCGGCGAGTTCACCGCGGCCAGACTCCCCGAGCAGGTGCGCGACCTCCTAGGCAGCGCGCCCGCGCTCCTCCACACCGAGGAGCCCGATGCCTCGGCGCAGGAGGCGCGGCCCTCCGGAACGCCGCTGGCCGGCGATCCGTTGTCGGCGCCCTACGTACCCGCATGCGTTCAGCGGGCGCTCGGGCGCACCGATGCCGTCCTCGGGGCGGAATCGGGTGAATACGAGGGGACCGAGGCCTACCTCGTGGTCCTTTCAGACCCGACGGACAGCTCTCTGGTGACCGCCTACCTCGTCGATGCCCGCTGTACCGCGTCCGATCCCTCGGGAACGGGCTCTCTGATGTTCTCCCACTCCTACCCCCGCTCCTGACCGGGGTGCCCCGTGCCACACGGAGAGATCGGGAATGCACGCCCCGTAGGATCCGTTGGGTGGGGTGAGAGTCGTTGAACCGACCACCTCAGACAGCAGGCAGACCGCAGAGACGAGGAAGACACCCGTGAGCGACGTCCGTAATGTGATCATCATCGGCTCCGGGCCGGCTGGGTACACGGCCGCCCTGTACACCGCTCGCGCCTCGTTGAAGCCCCTGGTCTTCGAGGGTGCCGTCACCGCTGGTGGTGCGTTGATGAACACCACCGACGTGGAGAACTTCCCCGGGTTCCAGGACGGGATCATGGGTCCCGACCTCATGGACAACATGCGCGCCCAGGCGGAGCGCTTCGGTGCGGAGCTGATCCCGGACGACGTGGTCGCCGTGGATCTGACCGGTGAGATCAAGACGGTCACCGACACCGCCGGTACGGTCCACCGTGCCAAGGCCGTCATCGTGACGACCGGGTCCCAGCACCGCAAGCTCGGCCTGCCGAACGAGGACGCTCTCTCCGGACGCGGTGTCTCCTGGTGCGCCACCTGCGACGGATTCTTCTTCAAGGACCAGGACATCGCGGTGATCGGCGGCGGCGACACCGCCATGGAGGAGGCGACCTTCCTCTCGCGCTTCGCGAAGTCGGTCACGATCGTCCACCGCCGTGACACCCTCCGCGCCTCCAAGGCAATGCAGGAGCGCGCCTTCGCCGACCCGAAGATCAACTTCGCCTGGGACAGCGAGGTCGCAGGTGTCCACGGGGAACAGAAGCTGTCCGGTCTGACCCTGCGCAACACCAAGACCGGGGAGACCTCCGAGCTGGCGGTCACCGGCCTCTTCATCGCGGTTGGACATGACCCGCGGACGGAACTCTTCAAGGGTCAGCTCGACCTCGACGAGGAGGGCTACCTCAAGGTCCAGGCTCCCTCGACGCGCACCAACGTCACGGGCGTCTTCGGTGCAGGCGACGTCGTCGACCACACCTACCGCCAGGCCATCACCGCTGCCGGTACGGGTTGCTCGGCCGCCCTCGACGCCGAACGCTTCCTCGCCGCCTTGGCGGACGAGAAGCTTGCCGAGCCGGAGAAGACCCCGGCCGTCTGAACTGCTCCACCCTCACCCCCACCCGCTGTGTACAAGGAGGCCGCCGTGGCCGGCACGCTGAAGAACGTTACCGACGCTACTTTCGAGGAAGAGGTCCTGAAGAGCGGCAAGCCCGTCCTCGTGGACTTCTGGGCTGCCTGGTGCGGCCCGTGCCGCCAGATCGCGCCCTCCTTGGAGGCCATCGCGGCTGAGCACGGCGAGATCGAGATCGTGAAGCTCAACATCGACGAGAACCCCGACACCGCCGCCAAGTACGGCGTGATGTCCATTCCGACGCTCAACGTCTACCAGGGTGGCGAGGTCGCCAAGACCATCGTCGGTGCCAAGCCCAAGGCCGCGATTCTCCGCGACCTCGAAGACTTCATCATCTCGAAGTAAGCACTCTGCTCCGTGCGCGCCGGACAGCCCGCGCGGAACATGTTTCACGTGAAACGGGTCGGCCTCATGAAGAGGCCGACCCGTTCTGCTGTGCCCGAGCTACGCCTCGCTTCAGAGCGGCCGGAGCGCGGGTTCCTTCTGCACCGCTCCCAGCAGTCGGTCCAACGCCAGCTCGACGTCTTCCCTCCAGGAGAGCGTCGTACGCAAATCCAGTCGCAGACGGGGATGAACGGGGTGGGGCCGCACGGTCTTGAAACCCACCGCCAGAAGGTGATCCGCCGGAAGAAGGCAGGCAGGTTGCTTCCACCGCGCCTCGCCGAAAGCCTCGATGGCCTTGAAGCCTCGCTGGAGGAGATCCTTGGCCACGGTCTGGACCATGACTCTTCCCAACCCCTGCCGCTGGTAGGCCGGGTCGATCCAGCCGGTGATCAGCTGCACGGCGTCCGGCGAGACCGGGCTGGTGGGAAAGGCGATGGAACGCGGTACGTAATCCGGAGGGGCATAGAGCACATAGCCCACTGGCACATCGTCGACATGGACCAGCCGCCCGCAGGAACCCCATTCCAAGAGGACGGCGGAGAGCCAGGATTCCTTGGCCGACTCCGTCGTGCCTGCCTTGATCGCGGAGTCCGCCCTCACAGGGTCCAGCTCCCAGAAGACACACGACCGGCAGCGCTGGGGTAGATCCGAAAGATTGTCCAGGGTGAGCGGTACGAGCCGACGCCCCATGAAGGCGATCCCTCACTTCCTTGGATCCTGGGAGATGCGCCCTACCAGAACGCATCGTATCCACGCAGAGAGGGAGCGCATACCCGGGAACGAGCAAAGGACGGGCCTCAAGGGCCCGCCCTTCTACGTGCTCGTCCTTCTACGTGCTCGTCCTTCTACGTGCTCGTCCTTCTACGCGCCCGTCCTTCTACGCGCTGTCGGAAGTGGAAGCCGTCAGCTCGCCGCTTCGTCCTCAGCCGGCTTCGCGGATGTGCCGCGCTCCAGCACGCGGCCCTCACCCGGTGCGAGACTGCCGAGAATGCGGTCGAGGTCCTCCATCGAAGCGAACTCGACAACGATCTTCCCCTTCTTCTGACCGAGGTCGACCTTCACCCGTGTCTCGAACCGGTCCGAAAGTCGTGACGCCAGATCACTCAGCGCGGGCGAGACCAGGCTTCCCGCCCTCGGCCCCTTCGACTTCACGGGGCGGTCGTCCTTCGACTCCATGACCTTGACGATTTCCTCGGTCGAGCGGACCGAGAGCCCCTCACGAACGATGCGGCGGGCAAGCTCCTCCTGCTGCTCGGGGTCCTCCAGCGAGAGCAGAGCGCGCGCATGACCGGCCGAGAGAACTCCAGCGGCTACCCGGCTCCGCACGGAAAGAGGCAGACGCAACAAGCGCAGAGTGTTCGAGACCTGAGGCCTTGAGCGGCCGATCCGGTCGGCCAGCTGCTCCTGAGTGCAGTTGAACTCCTTGAGCAGCTGGGAGTACGCGGCGGCCTCCTCCAACGGGTTGAGCTGAGCCCGGTGCAGGTTCTCCAGGAGCGCATCCAGCAGAAGCTTGTCATCGTCGGTCTCCCGGACGATCGCGGGGATCCGTTCCAGGCCCGCCTCCCGGCTGGCTCGCAGACGCCGCTCACCCATGATGAGCTCGTAGCTGTCGGCCCCTACCTGACGCACGACGACGGGCTGGAGAAGGCCCACCTCCTTGATGGAGATGATCAGCTCGTCGAGCGCCGCCTCGTCGAACACCTCGCGAGGCTGCTGAGGATTGGGACGGATCGAGTCCGGCAGCAGTTCGGCGAAATACGCGCCAACGGCCTCCGGTTCCGGCTGCTCCACCGATGGTTCCGCCGACTTCGGCTCGGGCACCAAGCGCCCGCTCGGCAGAGCAGGCAGCTTCGCTGCCGGCACTCCCCGCTCCGCCGCCAGTACCTGACCGGCACCCGTAGGTGCCACCTGCTTCTCCGAAGGAGCTGCGGGAATCAGCGCAGCGAGCCCGCGCCCCAGCCCTCGACGACGGTCACTCACTGGATGCCCTCCGAAATGCTCCGCTGGGTGCTCTGATTGCCCAAGTGGGCGGGCTGGGGCTCGTACCGCACTCCCACGCCCCGCAGCGCGATCTCGCGCGCCGCCTCGAGGTACGACAGCGATCCGCTCGATCCCGGATCGTACGTCAGAACGGTCTGCCCGTAACTGGGGGCCTCCGAGATGCGTACGGACCTCGGGATGCTCGTCCGCAGCACCTCCTTGCCGAAGTGGCTGCGAACCTCCTCCGCGACCTGGGAGGCGAGGCGAGTCCTGCCGTCGTACATGGTGAGCAGAATCGTGGACACGTGGAGGTCCGGGTTGAGGTGACCACGCACCAGTTCAACGTTCCGCAGCAGCTGGCCAAGGCCCTCCAGGGCGTAGTACTCGCACTGGATGGGGATCAGCACCTCGGCGCCGGCGACCATCGCATTGACTGTCAGCAGGCCCAGCGAGGGCGGGCAGTCGATGAGGATGTAGTCGAGCGGCTGCTCGTAGGCCTGAATGGCGCGCTGGAGACGGCTCTCGCGTGCCACCAGGGAGACCAGCTCGATCTCAGCACCGGCGAGATCGATGGTGGCGGGAGCGCAGAAGAGACCCTCCACGTCCGGGACGGGCTGCACGACTTCGGAGAGCGGCATGCTCTCCACCAGGACGTCGTACACCGAGGGGACCTCGGCGTGGTGATCGATCCCCAGAGCCGTCGAGGCGTTCCCCTGCGGGTCGAGGTCGATCACCAGAACGCGGGCGCCGTGCAGAGCGAGCGAGGCGGCAAGGTTGACGGTCGACGTCGTCTTGCCCACACCGCCCTTCTGATTGGCGACCACCATGACGCGCGTCCGGTCAGGGCGTGGCAGCCCTTCGCCGGCACGGCCCAGGGCCTCCACCGCCAGCTGGGCCGCACGACCAATAGGAGTGTCATCCATCGGTGGCGGTGTTTCACGTGAAACACCGTCCCCCAGGGATTCGGTACGGGGACCGGGGACCGGATCGGTCATCGGTCCCGCGATGTTGGCGTCGGACCGCAAGGATTCACTCTCCTCGACTTCAGGCTCGCAATAGGCAGAGCCTGCCATGCTTTCGGGGTTGTGAACCAGCGAGGCCCGCTGATCTGTGGATGGCTCCACCGATGTGGACAACTTGGTAGCTCGTTCGGGGTTGCGGTCCCGCGGCGTGGCAGCCGCACGGCCACGGCCGATGATTCCCTGCAACAGAGAGCGACGTTTCACGTGAAACACGATGCCTCTGCGGGACAACTACCCAGCATCGACACTCCGCGTGGAGGGGGCAGGGCTACTTCTGTGGAGCATCGCTCCGCAAGCCGACAGACCGAGCCCAGCTGATGCGGGTTTCACGACCGGGCCCCCGCCCCGGCCGTGAAACCTGGATCAGCGGCGTCGGCGCGTCCGACTCACCCTGGCAGCCTTGGCCCGCTTTGCGGCGAACCTCACACCGCCCGGGCTCTCGCCGACGACTACGCGGACCACCGTCGTGGTGGGGTCCACCACACCCGCCCCGGCGTGCAGCACCTCGGTCTCCACCACGCCCAGCTTGCTCAGCGCGGCGCGCGAGCCGTTGATCTCCTCCTCGGCGGTGTCGCCCTTGAGCGCCAGCATCTCGCCGTACGGCCGCAGCAGGGGAACTCCCCAGCCGGCGAGACGATCCAGTGGTGCGACCGCCCGTGCCGTCACGACGTGGACCGGCTGGAGCTTCCCCAGCACCTCTTCGGCCCGGCCCCGGACGACCGTCACATGGTCGAGCCCGAGCAGTTCCACGACCTCCTGGAGGAAGTTCGTCCTCCGGAGCAGCGGTTCCAGCAGGGTGATCTTCAGGTCGGGCCGCACCAGCGCCAGCGGGATTCCCGGCAGTCCTGCTCCGGAGCCCACGTCGCAGACCGTCACGTCCCGGGGGACCACCTCGGAGAGTACGGCGCAGTTCAGCAGGTGCCGCTCCCACAGACGTGGGACCTCACGCGGACCGATCAGTCCACGCTTGACGCCCGCGTCCGCGAGCAGCTCCGCGTACCGGACGGCTTCCGGGAAGAACTCTCCGAAAACCGTCTGGGCCGCCTCAGGTGCCTGAGGGAGCGCTGCTTCCTCCGTCACGGGGACCGTCCTTCCCTACTGCACTCACGCACTGTGGATGGCTGACTATCAGGCTGACAAAGATCGGCCCCGCCTGCGAACAGACGGGGCCGACAGAACACGTTCCGGTCAGGCCGGAAGGACGACGACGAAGCGCTGCGGCTCCTCGCCCTCGGACTCGCTCCGCAGACCGGCCGCCGCGATCGCGTCGTGCACGACCTTGCGCTCGAACGGCGTCATCGGCTCCAGTCGCACCGGCTCACCGGAGCTCTTGACCTCGTCGGCCGCCTTCGCGCCGAGCGCCGCCAGGACCTCGCGCTTCTTGGCCCGGAAGCCGGCGATGTCCAGCATCAGACGGCTGCGGTCACCGGTCTCCCGGTGCACCGCGAGCCGGGTCAGCTCCTGGAGCGCCTCCAGCACCTCACCGTCGCGGCCTACCAGCTTCTGCAGTTCGCGCGCCGACTCGCTGATGATCGAGACCGCGGCCCGGTCCGCCTCGACGTCCATGTCGATGTCGCCGTCGAGATCGGCGATGTCGAGGAGACCCTCGAGGTAGTCGGCCGCGATCTCGCCCTCCTGCTCAAGGCGGGTCAGGGTGTCGCTGCCCTCAGCGGCCGTGGAGATGGTGCCTTCCGACACGGATGGACTCCTTACTTCTTGGACGGGTGCTTGGGCCGCTGCGGGCCCTTGCGCGGTCCGGACTTTGCCTGGCGTGAGGAGCCCGACGCGGGCTTGCCCGCCGGCTTCGACTTGTCGTCCTGCTTCTGGAGCGAGGTCTTGGACTCAGCGGTGTCGTCGGAGGCCGGCTCCTTGGCCGTCTCGGCCTGCCCGGCGGCGGCAGTCCTCTGCGCCTTGCTCTGCCGCTTGGGCTGGTGCCGCCGCTGTGCGGCGCCCTCAGCCTCGGTCACTGCCGACTCGCTCTTCGCCACGGTCCCGTCCTCCTGGGCGGCGAGGCCCAGCTTGGAGAGTCCGTTGATGAACTTGCGCTCGATGTCGTTGCGCTCCGTGCCCTTGACGTAGATGCGCTTGACGGTGTTGCGACGCGTACGACCGCGCACCTCGCCGTGCTGGGTGACGCTCTTCAGCAGGCGTCCGAGGTACTGGTCCTGGGCCTTGCTGCCCGGCGTCGGGTTCTGGTTGATCACGTACATCTGCTGACCCATGGTCCAGACGTTGGTGGTCAGCCAGTAGACGAGGACACCGACGGGGAAGTTGATGCCCATCACGGCGAAGATCAGCGGGAAGACGTACATCAGCATCTTCTGCTGCTGCATGTACGGGGTCTTCACCGAGAGGTCGACGTTCTTCGTCATCAGCTGGCGCTGGGTGAAGAACTGCGAGGCCGACATCATGACGATCATGACCGCGGTGACGACCCGGACGTCCGTGAGGGAGGCGCCGAGCGCCGTTACCTCGGCCGAGCTGTTCATGAACTTCGCCGCGAGCGGGGCACCGAAGATGTGTGCCTGCCGCGCGCTGTCGAGCAGCGGCTGGTCGATGACGCCGATCGTCTTGCCGTTGGCGATGGCCGCGAGCACGTGGTAGAGGGCGAAGAAGAACGGGGACTGCGCCAGGATCGGAAGGCACGAGGAGAGCGGGTTGGTACCCGTCTCCTTGTACAGCTTCATCATCTCTTCGGACTGACGCTGCTTGTCGTTCTTGTAGCGCTCCTGGATCGCCTTCATCTTCGGCTGGAGCACCTGCATGTTCCGCGTCGACTTGATCTGCTTCACGAAGAGCGGGACCAGGCAGATACGGATCAGAACCACGAGGGACACGATGGACAGGCCCCAGGCCCAGCCCGTGTCGTCACCGAAGATCGCCCCGTACACCTTGTGGAACTGGACGATCACCCATGAGACGGGTGTGGTGATGAATTGGAACAGACTGGCAATCGTGTCCACTAATCAGGCTCCTTGAGCTTTGGGCGAGGTCTCTGTGGCCGGGCCCGGCAGCACGGCCGGCGCCATCGCGGCGGCTGTCGTGTCCCCGGGGGGCACATCAGTGGCGGAGTCCCCGCCCTTGTCACCGCGCAGCGCGTTGCGCAGCAGTTCGTGCCAGCGCGGACGCTTACGCGGCGGGACATGGTCCACACCGCCCGGCGACCACGGATTGCATCGCAGAATGCGCCAGGCGGTCAGCGCTGTTCCCTTGATTGCCCCATGCCGGTCTATCGCCGTGAACCCGTAGTGCGAACACGACGGGTAGTAGCGGCAGACAGGGCCCAGCAGTGGGCTGATCGTCCACTGGTACAGCTTGATGAGAGCCAGCAGCGGGTACTTCATCGCGCGCCCCCTCCCAGCAGCCGCTCGAAGGCGGCATCCAGGTCTCGGGTCAGCTGAGCGTGGTCGGCGTCGCCCGAGCCGGGCAACGCTCGCACCACAACCAGGCTACCGGGGGGCAGCTGAGCCAGCCGGTCCCGGACCAGATGGCGGAGCCGGCGCTTCACAGCGGTGCGTACGACCGCACCACCCACGGCTTTGCTGACGACGAAACCCGCACGCGGTGGGGGAGGGTTCTCCCCCGACACGTGCGGGTCCGTAGTACCGCTGCGTAGATGAACGACGAGCAGAGGGCGACCGGCCCTGCGTCCTCGTCGTACCGCGGTCGCGAAGTCCTCGCGCCGCCTCAGCCGATTCTCGGTAGGCAGCACGTCATGACCTGTTGGTGATCAGGCGGACAGGGCGCTGCGACCCTTGCCACGGCGGTTCGCGAGAATCGCGCGGCCGGCACGGGTACGCATGCGAAGGCGGAAGCCGTGGGTCTTGGCGCGACGACGGTTGTTCGGCTGGAAGGTGCGCTTGCTCACTCGGGGGCTCCAGAATAAATCGGGTGATGGCGGGACATCGCCTGGCTGTCACCGTGCGCCCACGAGGAACTCGCGTAAACGCCTTAGTGCACCGCTTCACAATCACAGATCGTGATCTTTGCCCATCGGAGGCAGGCGGCAGCAGCCATCGACAACTCGACCTGGTCACGGTACGCGCGGCTACGCCATCCGGTCAAACTCGCCGCGAGCGACCCCCCACTATGCACAGGCTGTGGACAACAACTTGAACCGGGCGGGTCGGCGTAGCTACCGTGGCTGAACTCCGGTTTCTTTTCGTTCCCCATGCCGGGCCCGACCCCACCCGACCCATTCCGTCCCGGGAACCACATATTCGTGGGACATGCGAGAGAGCGTGCCTTGTGGCTGACGTACCTGCCGATCTTGCCGCAGTGTGGCCACGCGTGCTGGAACATCTCCTCGGTGAGGGCCAGCAGGGCATCGAGCCCAAGGACAAACAGTGGATCGAGCGCTGCCAGCCGCTCGCGCTGGTCGCCGACACCGCGCTCCTGGCCGTACCCAACGAGTGGGGCAAGCGGGTCCTGGAGGGACGGCTCGCGCCGCTCATCAGTGAAACGCTGACGCGCGAATGCGGCCGGCCGATCCGGATCGCGATCACCGTCGACGACTCGGTCGGCGAGCCGACCCCGCCGGCGCCGCCGCTGCACCAGGCCCAGCAGGGCCGGCAGAACCACCGGTACCCGAACCCGTCGCACGACGAGCAGAGCCACGTCGACCCGTACGACACCTACGGTCACCGTTCGCAGGACGACGGGATGCCGACGGCCCGCCCCGCCTACCCGGACTACCAGCAGCGCCCCGAGCCGGGCGCCTGGCCGCGTACCCAGGAGGATCTCTCCTGGCAGCAGCCGCGGCACGGCGGCTACCAGGACCGCGAGCAGCCGGCCGACCAGTGGCGCGAGCCCTACGGCACCGGGCGCCCGCAGCAGCCCTCGCACGACTACCGCCCGCAGCCCCCGGAGCGTCAGGGGTACGAGTCCCAGCGGCCCGAGCGGCACGACCTCCAGGACCAGCAGCACCGGCCCGGGCGGAACGGCGGCGGGATGCCGGGCCCCGGCTCGCAGCAGGCCCCCGCTCCCGGACCCGGTGAGCCGCATGCCCGGCTGAACCCCAAGTACCTCTTCGACACCTTCGTCATCGGGGCCTCCAACCGGTTCGCGCACGCGGCGGCGGTGGCGGTCGCCGAGGCGCCCGCCAAGGCGTACAACCCGCTCTTCATCTACGGGGAGTCCGGGCTCGGCAAGACTCATCTGCTGCACGCCATCGGGCACTACGCGCGGAGTCTGTACCCGGGGACGCGGGTGCGGTACGTGAGCTCCGAGGAGTTCACCAACGAGTTCATCAACTCGATCCGTGACGGCAAGGGCGACACCTTCCGCAAGCGGTACCGCGACGTGGACATCCTGCTCGTGGACGACATCCAGTTCCTGGCGAGCAAGGAGTCGACGCAGGAGGAGTTCTTCCACACCTTCAATACGCTCCACAACGCGAACAAGCAGATCGTGCTCTCCTCGGACCGGCCGCCCAAGCAGTTGGTGACGCTGGAGGACCGGCTGCGCAACCGCTTCGAGTGGGGTCTCACCACCGATGTGCAGCCGCCCGAGCTGGAGACGCGGATCGCGATCCTGCGCAAGAAGGCGGTGCAGGAGCAGCTGAACGCCCCGCCGGAGGTGCTGGAGTTCATCGCGTCCCGGATCTCGCGGAACATCCGTGAGCTGGAGGGCGCGCTGATCCGGGTGACGGCGTTCGCCAGCCTCAACCGGCAGCCGGTGGACCTCGGTCTGACCGAGATCGTGCTGAAGGACCTCATCCCCGGGGGGGAGGACTCCGCTCCGGAGATCACCGCTCCGGCGATCATGGCAGCCACGGCCGACTACTTCGGGCTGACGGTGGAGGATCTCTGCGGTTCGTCGCGGAGCCGCGTGCTGGTGACGGCCCGGCAGATCGCCATGTACCTCTGCCGCGAACTCACGGACCTCTCGCTGCCGAAGATCGGCGCGCAGTTCGGTGGCCGTGACCACACCACGGTCATGCACGCGGACCGCAAGATCCGCGCGCTGATGGCGGAGCGCCGCTCCATCTACAACCAGGTCACCGAACTCACCAACCGCATCAAGAACGGCTGAACACCCGCTGCCCAGCCCGCCCAGCCGGGGCAGCCCTACAGCCGGTCACACCGGAGGCGGGTTCCCGTACGGGCACGCGCTCCCGGCGTGATCAGCCCACAGGCAGTGGACAACGAGGCGCCCCGCCAGACCTCTTCACGGTCCGGCGGGGCGCCTCTTCGCGTTCTCCGCCACCTGGGCATCGCGCCGCGGATGCCACCGCGATGCTGTCCAGGAAGCCCCGGACCGCTTCTCCCTGCGGCCTCCAGAGCCTCCGCGACGAGCCGCGGGGCGCTGTCCGCGCTCCTCCCACCGCGCCCGGAGGAGCTCCATCGGAGGCGTTTGCGGGGCTCGGGAAGCGCGCGGAACCTTCGTTCCGGGCGGGTGCGGGGCTTGTCGCTGTTCGAACAGAAGGTCACAGAAGCGCTGACACGGTGCTTCTCCACAGATGTGCCGGAAATCTTCTCTCCACAGCCTGGGGACCGGGAAGTTGTCCAGATTGCGTCCACAGGGCTCGCTGCCGATACTCCATCAGGCCAGGTCAACCCCCTGGGGATTTGTGGTCAACCTTGATCCACAGCCTGTGGATAAGAATTCTGTCCACAACCCTGTCTCGGGGTTGTCCACCACCAACTCACAGGATCGGCTCTCTTGTCCCCAGGAGGAACCCTCTTCTCCACACCTCTGTCCACTGTTCGGCAACACGACACCCCGTCTCACTGCCGAGAGTGAAAGGCGTCACACCGAGGGGGTCGATTGGGCTGTGGGGAACCCGGGTAAAGCTGGGGACCGCCCTGGGGAGAAGTACCCCTGTCCTGTGCATCGGGTGTGCAGAACTTTCGCGTGTCCACAGAAGTGCCTGGTTATCCACGGACTGCACCCACAGGGGCGGTGGACAAAAAACAGGTTCTGACCTGCGAAAACGACGTTATCCACGGTTTCCACAGGGCCTACTACTACTACCCCTCAGAGTTAGCCAGGAATCAGCTTCGAAGTGGGGGCTGTGCACAACTTGGCCCGCCGAGCTCTCGGACCACTTCGGGCGACTTGACCCCGAGCAGCGACGAGTGTCGGCGCCGTACGTCAGACTGGACCCCGGCGTCCTCCCCGGCCCCTCGGCCGACGGACCCGAATCGACGACGAGGCCAGCAGGGCGAGCGAGCAACAGCAGGAGGCGGTTCCGGTGAAGATCCGGGTGGAGCGCGATGTACTCGCGGAGGCGGTGGCCTGGGTGGCCCGCAGCCTCCCGGCCCGTCCGCCGGCGCCCGTCCTCGCGGGCCTTCTGCTGAAGGCCGGGGACGGTGCCCTCAGCTTCTCCAGCTTCGACTACGAGGTTTCCGCGAAGGTCTCCGTCGACGCCGAGGTCGAGGAGGACGGCACGGTCCTGGTCTCCGGCCGCCTGCTCGCCGACATCTGCCGCGCCCTGCCCAACCGCCCGGTGGAGATCTCCACCGACGGTGTGCGCGCCACCGTGGTCTGCGGCTCGTCGCGCTTCACCCTCCACACACTGCCTGTGGAGGAGTACCCGGCGCTGCCGCAGATGCCGACCGCGACCGGCACGGTGCCCGGCGAGATCTTCGCCTCGGCCGCCGCCCAGGTCGCCATCGCCGCCGGCCGAGACGACACCCTCCCGGTGCTCACGGGTGTGCGCATCGAGATCGAGGGCGAGACGGTCACGCTGGCCTCGACCGACCGCTACCGCTTCGCCGTACGCGAGTTCCAGTGGAAGCCGGAGAACCCGGACGCCTCCGCCGTGGCCCTGGTGCCCGCCAAGACGCTCCTGGACACCGCCAAGGCGCTCACCAGCGGCGACACGGTCACCCTGGCGCTCTCCGGCGCCGGTGCGGGTGAAGGGCTGATCGGTTTCGAGGGGGCCGGCCGCCGCACGACCACCCGTTTGCTCGAAGGCGACCTGCCGAAGTACCGCACGCTCTTCCCGACCGAGTTCATGTCCGTCGCCGTCATCGAGACCGCGCCGTTCGTCGAGGCCGTCAAGCGCGTGGCTCTCGTCGCCGAGCGGAACACCCCGGTGCGGCTCAGCTTCGAGCAGGGCGTGCTCATCCTGGAAGCCGGTTCCTCGGACGACGCACAGGCTGTGGAGCGCGTCGACGCGGTGCTGGAGGGCGACGACATCTCGATCGCCTTCAACCCGACCTTCCTGCTGGACGGGCTGAGCGCCATCGACTCCCCGGTGGCCCAGCTCTCCTTCACCACCTCCACGAAGCCTGCCCTGCTCAGCGGCCGCCCGGCCGTCGACGCCGAGGCGAACGACGCGTACAAGTACCTGATCATGCCGGTCCGCCTCTCAGGCTGACCGCTGCTCGGTGCGCGTACCCACGACAGAGGATCCGGCGGGCAGGCTCGGCGCTGAGCTTGCCCGCCGCTCCGTGTTCCGGCCCCGGGCGTAGGCTCGGAGCTGGGAACGTATCGGCACAACGCTTAAGGAATCTCTGATGGAGCTCGGTCTCGTCGGCCTCGGCAAGATGGGCGGCAACATGCGCGAGCGCATCCGCCGCGCAGGCCACACCGTCATCGGTTACGACCGGAACCCGGACGTCGCCGATGTCCACAGCCTCGAAGAGCTTGTGGGCAAGCTGAAGGGCCCGCGTGTCGTCTGGGTCATGGTCCCGGCCGGCGCCGCCACGCAGTCCACCATCGACGAGCTGGCGGAGCTGCTCCAGCCCGGCGACATCGTCGTGGACGGCGGCAACAGCCGCTGGACCGACGACGAGAAGCACGCCGTCGAGCTGGGCATCAAGGGCATCGGCTTCGTCGACTGCGGCGTCTCCGGCGGTGTCTGGGGCCTGGAGAACGGCTACGCCCTGATGTACGGCGGCAAGCCCGAGGACGTCGAAAAGGTCCAGCCCATCTTCGACGCGCTCAAGCCGGAGGGTGAGTTCGGTTCCGTCCACGCGGGCAAGGTCGGTGCCGGCCACTTCGCGAAGATGGTCCACAACGGCATCGAGTACGCCATGATGCAGGCCTACGCCGAGGGCTGGGAGCTCCTGGAGAAGGTCGACTCCGTCACCGACGTGCGCGAGGTCTTCCGCTCCTGGCAGGAAGGCACCGTCATCCGCTCCTGGCTGCTCGACCTCGCGGTCAACGCCCTGGACGACGACGAGCACCTCGACAGCCTCCGCGGCTACGCCGCCGACTCCGGTGAGGGCCGCTGGACGGTGGAGGCCGCGATCGACAACTCGGTGCCGCTGCCCGCGATCACCGCGTCGCTCTTCGCGCGCTTCGCCTCGCGTCAGGACGACTCGCCGCAGATGAAGATGATCGCCGCGCTGCGCAACCAGTTCGGTGGCCACGCGGTGGAGAACAAGAAGTAGTACGCACGCACAGCAGGACGGACGGAAGGCCCGCGACCATGCACGTCACGCATCTCTCGCTGGCCGACTTCCGCTCGTACGCCCGGGTCGAGGTACCACTCGACCCGGGCGTCACCGCGTTCGTGGGGGCCAACGGCCAGGGCAAGACCAACCTCGTCGAGGCGGTCGGCTATCTCGCCACCCTCGGCAGCCACCGGGTCTCCTCGGACGCCCCGCTGGTACGCATGGGCGCCGAGCGGGCCGTCGTGCGGGCTTCGGTGACCCAGGGCGAGCGCTCCCAGCTGATCGAGCTGGAGCTCAACCCGGGTCGGGCCAACCGTGCCCGGATCAACCGGTCCTCGCAGGTCAGACCACGGGACGTGGTGGGCATCCTGCGGACCGTGCTGTTCGCTCCGGAGGATCTCGCCCTGGTCAAGGGCGACCCCGGTGAGCGGCGCCGCTTCCTGGACGAGCTGGTCACCGCCCGCTCCCCCCGGATGGCGGGGGTCCGCTCCGACTACGACCGGGTGCTGAAGCAGCGCAACACCCTGCTGAAGTCCGCCGCGATGGCCCGCCGCCACGGCGGGCGTTCCATGGACATGTCCACGCTCGACGTCTGGGACCAGCACCTGGCCCAGGTCGGCGCCGAGCTGCTGGCCCACCGGCTGGACCTGATCGCCGTGCTCCAGCCGCTCACCGACAAGGCGTACGGCGACGTCGCCCCGGGCGGCGGTCCGGTGGGTCTGGAGTACCGCAGCTCGGTGGACGAGGAGCCCGCACGGACCCGTGAGGAGCTGTACGGGCAGCTGCTGGCCGCGCTCGCCGGTGTGCGCAAGCAGGAGATCGAGCGGGGCGTGACCCTGGTCGGGCCGCACCGGGACGATCTGCTGCTGGGTCTTCGCGGGATGCCCGCGAAGGGGTACGCGAGCCACGGGGAATCCTGGTCGTACGCGCTCGCGCTGCGCCTCGCCTCGTACGAACTGCTGCGGGCCGAGGGCAACGAACCCGTGCTGGTGCTCGACGACGTCTTCGCCGAGCTGGACGCGCGACGCCGCGAGCGCCTGGCGGAGCTGGTGGCCCCGGCCGAGCAGGTGCTGGTGACGGCCGCGGTCGACGACGACGTGCCGGGAGTGCTCACCGGCACCCGGTACGAGGTCGCCGGCGGCGAGGTGACCCGGCTGTGAACGCGTCCGCGGACCGTCCGAAGGGCACCCCCGACGGCGCTGCGCCGGTTGGCGCGGCCGGCGGTACGGAGTCCGGGGGCAAGGCGCCCGAGCCGTCCGGGGTGGACCTGGCCCGGGTGGCGCTGCGGGCCGCGAAGGAGCAGGCCGCGGCGCGGGGCGCCGCCGCCCAGCAGCGGAAACAGGCCAGACGCGGAGGCGGCTTGCGCTCCGGCGCGCGGTCGGACGGCCGGGACCCGCTGGCGCTCGGCTCCGCGATCAACCGGCTGATCACCGAACGCGGCTGGGAGACGCCTGCCGCGGTGGGCGGGGTGATGGGCCGGTGGCCGCAGATCGTGGGCGAGGATCTGGCCAAGCACTGCGTGCCGCTGAAGTACGACGAGGCGCCCGAGGCCCGGGTGCTGACCGTCCAGTGCAGTTCGACCGCCTGGGCGACGCAGCTGCGGCTGCTCGCGCCCCAGCTGGTGGCACGGCTCAACGCCGATCTCGGGCAGGGCACGGTCCGCATGATCAAGGTGCTGGGCCCCGGTGGCCCGCAGCGCCGGTACGGGCCGCTGCGCGCGCCCGGTTCGACCGGCCCCGGCGACACGTACGGCTGACCGGACGCCGTCCCACCGGCGGGCGACTTCCGCCGGTACCCCCTGTGAGCTGGCCCTTCGTGACCCGTCGACGCGCATCGACCGAGCCCGCCGCGCTGTCGGCGGGCCTGCGGCGCTGCCCCGTTTCCGTCTCGTCGACCGGCTTGGGCGACCTCCGGGGCCTGCGGCTTGTGCCGTTGTGTGGTGGTTGAAACCTTCGAGGGCCGTGCGGGTGTCCCTCACCGTAGCGGGAGGTTGACAGCCAGAAGCGCTCAACGCCCGTGTGAGCCTCTCAGAGCCCCGTCCTGAATATGGGGAGTCGTCAGCCGCTGGTTCAGGGCGGCACATGCGGACTCAGGTACCGCCAAACCCCCATTCGGGTCGGCGCTAGCGGTAGACTGATGAACAATCCCGCTACTGAGCGGGTGTCGTCGATTACCAGCCGAACGACGCAGCCGCTCCCGCCTGCCGGAGAACGGCCTGTGCTGTGCCAGAAAGGGCGCTTCGTGGCCGATTCCGGCAACCCCAACGAGAACAACCCGTCCACAGCCGGCGAACACGGCGAGGTCACCGCCTCGTACGACGCCAGCGCGATCACCGTCCTCGAAGGACTGGACGCGGTCCGCAAGCGACCTGGCATGTACATCGGTTCGACCGGTGAGCGTGGACTCCACCACCTCGTGCAGGAGGTCGTCGACAACTCCGTCGACGAGGCTCTCGCCGGGCACGCCGACACGATCGACGTCACGATCCTTCCCGACGGCGGGGTCCGCGTGATCGACAACGGGCGAGGCATCCCCGTCGGCATCGTGCCGTCCGAAGGGAAGCCGGCCGTCGAGGTCGTGCTGACCGTGCTGCACGCGGGCGGCAAGTTCGGCGGCGGCGGTTACGCCGTCTCCGGCGGCCTGCACGGCGTCGGCGTCTCCGTCGTCAACGCCCTCTCCACCCGGGTGGCCGTCGAGGTCAAGACGGACGGTTACCGCTGGACGCAGGACTACAAGCTGGGCGTGCCGACCGCACCCCTGGCGAAGCACGAGGCCACCGAGGAGACCGGCACCTCGGTCTCCTTCTGGGCCGACGGTGACATCTTCGACACCACCGAGTACTCCTTCGAGACCCTCGCACGCCGCTTCCAGGAGATGGCGTTCCTCAACAAGGGCCTCACGCTCAAGCTCACCGACGAGCGGGAGTCGGCGAAGGCGACCGTGGGTGCCGACGAGGCCGAGGTCACGGCGTCCACCGAAGAGCCGCCGGCGCGCACGGTGACGTACCACTACGAGGGCGGCATCGTCGACTTCGTGAAGTACCTGAACTCGCGCAAGGGCGACCTGATCCACCAGTCGGTGATCGACATCGAGGCCGAGGACAAGGAGCGACTCCTCTCGGCCGAGATCGCCATGCAGTGGAACACGCAGTACACCGAGGGCGTGTACTCCTTCGCGAACACGATCCACACGCACGAGGGCGGTACCCACGAAGAGGGCTTCCGCGCCGCGCTGACCTCGCTGGTCAACCGGTACGCGCGCGACAAGAAGCTGCTCCGCGAGAAGGACGACAACCTCACCGGCGAGGACGTCCGCGAGGGCCTCACCGCGATCATCTCGGTGAAGCTGGGCGAGCCGCAGTTCGAGGGGCAGACGAAGACCAAGCTGGGCAACACGGAGGCGAAGACCTTCGTGCAGAAGGTCGTCCACGAGCAGCTCACGGACTGGTTCGACCGCAACCCGAACGAAGCGGCCGACATCATCCGCAAGGGCATCGCCGCCTCGACCGCCCGCGTGGCGGCCCGCAAGGCGCGCGACCTGACCCGCCGCAAGGGTCTGCTGGAGAGCGCGTCGCTGCCGGGCAAGCTCAGCGACTGCCAGTCGAACGACCCGACGAAGTGCGAGATCTTCATCGTCGAGGGTGACTCCGCCGGTGGTTCGGCGAAGTCGGGCCGTAACCCGATGTACCAGGCCATCCTGCCGATCCGCGGCAAGATCCTGAACGTCGAGAAGGCCCGGATCGACAAGATCCTGCAGAACACCGAGGTCCAGGCGCTGATCTCGGCCTTCGGTACCGGAGTCCACGAGGACTTCGACATCGAGAAGCTCCGCTATCACAAGATCATCCTGATGGCGGACGCCGACGTCGACGGCCAGCACATCAACACCCTGCTGCTGACGTTCCTCTTCCGCTTCATGCGCCCGCTGGTCGAAGCCGGTCACGTCTACCTCTCGCGCCCGCCGCTCTACAAGATCAAGTGGGGCCGGGACGACTTCGAGTACGCGTACTCGGACCGCGAGCGGGACGCCCTGGTGGCGCTCGGCAAGCAGAACGGCAAGCGGATCAAGGAAGACTCGATCCAGCGCTTCAAGGGCCTCGGCGAGATGAACGCCGAGGAGCTGCGCGTCACCACGATGGACGTCGACCACCGGGTGCTCGGCCAGGTCACCCTCGACGACGCGGCGCAGGCCGACGACCTCTTCTCGGTGCTGATGGGTGAGGACGTCGAAGCACGGCGCTCGTTCATCCAGCGCAATGCCAAGGACGTCCGCTTCCTCGACATCTGAGTCGGCCGTACAAGCAAGCCGCCGCTCGAAAGGACTTTGACCAGCAATGGCCGACGAGAACACCCCTGTGACACCGGAAGAACAGCCCGCCGCGGCCGGTGTGGGCATGCGTGTCGAGCCCGTGGGGCTCGAGACGGAGATGCAGCGCTCCTACCTCGATTACGCGATGTCCGTCATCGTCTCGCGTGCGCTCCCCGACGTGCGGGACGGCCTCAAGCCCGTCCACCGCCGGGTGCTGTACGCGATGTACGACGGTGGCTACCGCCCCGAGAAGGGCTTCTACAAGTGCGCCCGCGTCGTCGGTGACGTCATGGGTACGTACCACCCGCACGGCGACTCCTCGATCTACGACGCCCTGGTGCGCCTCGCGCAGCACTGGTCGATGCGCATGCCGCTGGTGGACTCCAACGGCAACTTCGGTTCCCCGGGCAACGACCCGGCCGCGGCCATGCGGTACACCGAGTGCAAGATGATGCCGCTGTCCATGGAGATGGTCCGGGACATCGACGAGGAGACCGTCGATTTCAAGGACAACTACGACGGCCGCAACCAGGAGCCGGTGGTCTTGCCGGCGCGCTTCCCGAACCTGCTGATCAACGGCTCGGCGGGTATCGCGGTCGGCATGGCGACCAACATCCCGCCGCACAACCTCCGCGAGGTCGCGGCCGGCGCCCAGTGGTACCTGGAGCACCCGGAGGCCTCGCACGAGGAGCTCCTGGACGCGCTGCTCGAACGCATCAAGGGCCCGGACTTCCCGACGGGCGCCCTGGTCGTGGGCCGCAAGGGCATCGAGGAGGCGTACCGCACCGGTCGTGGCTCCATCACGATGCGCGCGGTCGTCGCGGTCGAGGAGATCCAGAACCGGCAGTGCCTGGTCGTCACGGAGCTTCCGTACCAGACCAACCCGGACAACCTCGCGCAGAAGATCGCCGACCTGGTGAAGGACGGCAAGATCGGCGGGATCGCGGACGTCCGCGACGAGACCTCCTCGCGCACCGGTCAGCGCCTGGTCGTCGTGCTCAAGCGCGACGCGGTCGCCAAGGTCGTGCTGAACAACCTCTACAAGCACACCGACCTCCAGACGAACTTCGGCGCCAACATGCTGGCGCTCGTCGACGGGGTGCCGCGCACCCTCTCGATCGACGCGTTCATCCGTCACTGGGTGACGCACCAGATCGAGGTCATCGTCCGGCGGACGAAGTTCCGGCTGCGCAAGGCGGAGGAGCGGGCGCACATCCTGCGTGGCCTCCTGAAGGCCCTGGACGCCATCGACGAGGTCATCGCCCTCATCCGGCGCAGCCAGACCGTGGAGGTCGCGCGCGAGGGCCTGATGGGCCTCCTGGAGATCGACGAGCTCCAGGCGAACGCGATCCTGGAGATGCAGCTGCGCCGGCTGGCCGCGCTGGAGCACCAGAAGATCACCGCGGAGCACGACGAGCTCCAGGCGAAGATCAACGAGTACAACGCGATCCTGGCCTCGCCCGAGCGGCAGCGCCAGATCGTCAGCGAGGAACTGGCCGCGATCGTCGAGAAGTTCGGCGACGACCGGCGCTCCAAGCTGGTGCCCTTCGACGGGGACATGTCCATCGAGGACCTGATCCAGGAAGAGGACATCGTCGTCACGATCTCGCGTGGCGGCTACGTGAAGCGCACCAAGACGGACGACTACCGCTCGCAGAAGCGCGGCGGCAAGGGCGTGCGCGGCACGAAGCTCAAGGAAGACGACATCGTCGACCACTTCTTCGTGTCGACGACCCACCACTGGCTGCTGTTCTTCACGAACAAGGGCCGGGTCTACCGCGCGAAGGCGTACGAGCTTCCGGACGCCGGCCGGGACGCGCGCGGTCAGCACGTGGCGAACCTGCTGGCCTTCCAGCCGGACGAGCGGATCGCCCAGATCCTCGCGATCCGCGACTACGAGGCCGCGCCCTACCTGATCCTGGCCACCAAGGGCGGCCTGGTGAAGAAGACGGCGCTCAAGGACTACGACTCGCCCCGTTCCGGCGGTGTCATCGCGATCAACCTGCGGGAGACCGGGGACGGCAGCGACGACGAGCTGATCGGAGCCGAGCTGGTGTCGGCCGAGGACGACCTGCTGCTCATCAGCAGGAAGGCCCAGTCGATCAGGTTCACCGCGACGGACGACGCGCTGCGCCCGATGGGCCGCGCGACCTCGGGCGTCAAGGGCATGAGCTTCCGCGAAGGCGACGAGCTGCTCTCGATGAACGTGGTCCGGCCCGGTACGTTCGTCTTCACCGCGACCGACGGCGGGTACGCCAAGCGCACCCCCGTCGACGAGTACCGCGTCCAGGGCCGTGGCGGCCTCGGCATCAAGGCCGCCAAGATCGTGGAGGACCGCGGGTCGCTCGTGGGGGCCCTGGTGGTGGAGGAGACGGACGAGATCCTCGCCATCACCCTCGGCGGTGGTGTGATTCGCACGCGAGTCAATGAAGTCAGGGAGACGGGCCGTGACACCATGGGCGTCCAACTGATCAATCTTGGCAAGCGGGATGCCGTCGTCGGCATCGCGCGCAACGCCGAGGCCGGCCGTGAGGCGGAAGAGGTCGACGGGACCTCCGAGGCCGAGGACGGTACGGACGAGGCATCGGCCGAAATTCAGGCCGAGGGCACTGTCGAGGGCACGGAGCCCTCGACCGGGGAGCACGAGGAGTAGAGCGTGAGTGGAGCCACGGGCGCCGATTCGGCCGCTTCTGGAGACGGAGCGAACGGTGCCCGTGGCCCTGCCACGGACTCCCAAGGGGGCACTGTGACGGACACTCGGGGCCCGCAGCCCCAATACGAGGGCTACGCGAACGGGCCACTGCCCGGTGAGCGGGAGCCCGCGCAAGGGACGGCGGGTCCCTACCACCCGCCGCAGGCGTACGAGTCGCCGGCGGGTGGCCGAGGGGCCACCGGCGGGCAGGGAGTGCGTCTGCCGCGGACGGGGGCGCGGACCACTCCGCGCACCCGCAAGGCACGACTGCGGGTGTCGAAGGCCGACCCGTGGTCGGTGATGAAGGTGAGCTTCCTGCTCTCCATCGCGCTCGGCATCTGCACCGTGGTCGCGGCCGCGGTCCTGTGGATGGTGATGGACGCCATGGGCGTCTTCTCCACCGTGGGCGGCACGATCAGCGAGGCGACGGGTTCCAACGAGAGCAACGGCTTCGACCTGCAGTCGTTCCTCTCGCTGCCGCGCGTCCTCATCTTCACGTCGGTCATCGCGGTGATCGACGTGGTGCTGGCCACCGCGCTGGCGACGCTGGGCGCCTTCATCTACAACCTGTCGGCGGGATTCGTGGGCGGCGTGGAGCTCACGCTGGCCGAGGACGAGTAGCCCGCGGGCTATCGATTTTGGGACTGGCCCCGACGTGCGCTAATCTTCAGAAGTCAGCGCAGCAGCGCGGCGGGGCTATAGCTCAGTTGGTTAGAGCGCATCCCTGATAAGGATGAGGCCACAGGTTCAAATCCTGTTAGCCCCACCGAGGCATAACGCCTGGTCAGAAGGCCGGTAGATCCCCAGGATCTACCGGCCTTCTACATGTCGGCCCTGCCGCTACCCCGCTACTGCCCCGTAACTTCCTGGATCTGCGGCTTTCAGCAGATGTAACTTCCTGCTGGTCTCACCCCGTACCGCTCGCGTGCGGCCCGGATTACTGTGAGCGCAACACAGCGCCCCCCTGCCGATTGAGACGGCAGGGGGGCGCTG
>NZ_JBHWZJ010000048.1:0-31322 GCF_042728415.1 Streptomyces sp. NPDC060198
CTGCTGCTCTCATGGAGCAGCAGACAAGCGCGGAGGGGTCCATCGGCTCGCGCGTACTTGAAGGCAGGGTGGCCGGTCCGCTCTGGTCGGATGCGTGCGGTTGGGAGGAGCTGGCCCTCATCTGCGGTGAAAGGGATCTGGCCGTGGGCCGGGGGATGCTGAACCTCGCTCCGGGCTGGTCGACGCGATGGTCGGCGACGTGGAAGTTCGGCACGGGGAAGCGGGCCGGCCCGGTTGACGGGTTGAACTCGGTGCCGCTGGCCGGTTGTGTCCCCTGGCGGGGTTTCACCTGGCGAACACGGCAGTTTCACCGCCCAGGGCTGGAACCGATGGTCTCGACCGGGCGCCAGCATGCTTTTGAGTCCCATCGTGAGGACCAGTTCGTCATGATGGCGGACTTCGCCGGCGACACGCGGGAAGCGCTGTCGCAGCCGTTCCTGCTGAACTTCGAGGGAGAGGGCGGCCGGCGGGAACACATTCCCGATTTCCTTCTGCTCTCCGATCGCGGGCGGTGGTTGGTGGATATCCGTCCCGCGGGACGGATGGATGACGATGACCTGATGAAGTTCGCGGCTACGTCCGAGGTCGCGCTGATGCTGGGGTGGGGCTACGCCGTGGTCACGGGCTGGAGGCCGTTGACCTGGAGAAACGTCGACCTGTTCTACTCCCGGCGCCGTCCGATGCAGGACCGGTTGGGTCTGAAGCCGATGATGTTGCAGGCGGCCCGGGCCGCCCAGGCTGTTTCGGAGCCGATCACGTTCCGCGGGCTGGCGGACACCTACGAGTTCCCGGCCCTGGCACGGCCGGTGATCTTGCATCTGCTCTGGCACCGGGAGTTGGGCGTCGATCTGACGGCGCCCTTCCGGGACAGCAGCGTCCTTCGCGTCGCGCCGGAGGCGGTTCGATGAGCGGGCAGGCGGCAGGGCTGCTGGAACTGGCGGTCGGCGAGAGCCTGATCCTGGACGACGAGCAGTGGCAGGTGGATCTCGTCGAACCGCAGTACGGCCGGGTGCTGTTGACGTCCCCGACGGGGACGCGGCAGACGGTGTCGTTCCGGATGCTCGCCCACCACCCTCGGTGCCGGCGCTCGACGGTGGCGACAACGTCGGGACGGCATCTGCAGCCGAAGACCGAAGACGATCTCACCGACCACCAGCGGAAGTTGCTGAAGATCCGACGAGGCCACCTGCTGGAGGTTGAGACGGGATACCGCGGCGGTGATCCGCTTCAGCCCCAGCCGGGTGAGCCGCGGCCTGAGTACGATCCGGACCGCACCACGGTGACCCAGCGGCGCCGGGCTAAGGTCGCCGAACTTCAGGCCCTTGATCCGGACCACGCGAAGATGCTGGGCCTGTCGCAGGTGAGCTACAGGACGCTGACCCGGTGGGAGTCCAAGCGGCGGGTCGACGTCGTGATGGGAGGCGCCGACGACCGCTGGACCCCGGTTTCGCGCGGGCATCCGAGCATCACCGACGAGGTCCGCAAGGCGATCCTCGCCGTCCGGCAGGAGACGCTGCACCGGTCGAAGATCAACATGCGGACCAGGGTCGGTCTGATCCACCAGTACGTCTCGGAGACGTTCGGTGAGGAGGCCGCCGAGAAGATTCCGAGCTACGGGACCTTGCGGGTGGTCTGGCAGGAGTGGTTTGGCACGGGCCGAGCACGTCAGCGCTATGCCCGCTCCGCATTGCTGGAGACCACGGGCGAGCACGTGATCGTCGAACGGCCGGGGCAGGTCGTCGCTCTGGACACCACGGTGCTGCCGGTGATGCTGCGGGAGACGGTGTTCGATGACCCGGTCACCGTCTATCTCACCTTGGCCATCTGTGTTTACACGCACTCGCTGGTCGGGTTCCGCCTCACGCTCGTCTCGGATACTTCGACCGACGTCGCGATGCTGCTGCGGGACGTGACGATGCCGCTGCCGATGCGGGCCGACTGGGGCGAGGACATGGAATGGCCCTATCCCGGCGTCCCCGCGGCCCTGGTCGCGGAGTTCGCCGGTCACGAGGTAGCGGGGCTGCCGTTCTTTCTGCCGGAGACGGTCACCACCGATCACGGCAGTGTTTACCGCAACCATCACCTCGTGCAGGCCCAGCACGTGCTGGGAGTGAAGGTGCTGCCGGCGAGGGTGCTGCGGCCGACCGACAAGCAGGCGGTCGAGCGGGCCTTCGGAGCCGCCCGCTCGATGCTGTTCGAGTACCTCCCCGGCTACACCGGCGTCGACACCGCCGACCGCGGCGCCGACGTCGAGGGCGACGCGGTCCTCACCGTCGACCAGATGGAGCACCTGCTGGCGACCTGGATCGTCAAAGTGTGGCAAAACCGGCGCATGGGCGAATACGCCCCCTGCTGGGACCCGGTCGGCGACCACAGCCCGAACACGCTGTTCGTCGCCTCCATGGCCCAGGGCGGGTGGGCTCTGGAGATTCCCTCGCCGAGCCTCTACTACCAGCTGCTGCCCCGGCACCAGGTCATCATCCAGGGCAAGAAGGGGGTGAAGATCCGCGGGCTTTGGTATGACGGCCGGGCCCTGGACCCCTATCGCGACGATGAAGGATCGGGTCGCGGCGGAAGGCACAAGGACCGCTGGACGGTGCACCGCGACCCGCGCGACGCCCGGTTCGCGTTCTTCCAGGACCCCCGCACGCACGAGTGGCACGAACTGCGGTGGACGGGCATGCCGCCTGCGGGCGAGATCCCCGCGTTCACCGACGCACGCGTACGCGAACTGCTGACAGCCGCGAAGCAGGCCGGTCTCAAGCCCCGCACGGACAGTGAACTGCTGCCGCTGCTGCTGGAGTTGTTGTCCGCCCACGTCAAGGCCGAGCAGTGGCCGGGACAGCTGACCAAGGCCCAGCGCAGTGAACGGGCCCGTGAGTCTGCCCAGGTGAAGGCGGCAGCAGCGGACCGGCCGGCCTCCGGCACGGCTGGCGGCGCTGTCGGCAGCCGGCCCATCAGGCCGGTCCGAGTGGACGAGGCGGTGGACGCCGAGCGCCGCAGCCGGCGCGAGGCCGCCGTCCTGCAGCCGCCCCGGGCTCCCCGCCGGCTCGGAGAGGGGTCACGCTGCAGGGCGAATGCCCTGCTGGCCGCGGACGACACGGATGACGCTGACGCGGATCTTCTCCGCGACGACGACGAGATGGGACGAGGAGAAGAAGAGTGAACGATGAGGCCGCTGCCTCCCTGAGGTTCATTCTGCCGGGCGAGGTCCCGGACCGGGAGACCGCCGAGGGCTGGACGACCTGGCGGAAGACACGGCACGAGTTCGTCCCCGCACCCCGCATTTCCCGCGCCGTCTATGACAGCAAGACCAAGCGCGACAAGGCCATCCACGACCTTCACCGCCGGGCCACCCACGCCAACCTGCCGCTGCTGGACACTCCGATGAGCCAGGTCGTCTCCGAGCTGATGAGGAACCGGTTGCTGAGCAACTCGATGAAGCGGAAGCCGACCACGCGGCCCGGCCTCATGATCAACGGAGGCGGCAACCAGGGCAAGACGGAAACCGCTGCCGAAGCCGCAGCCGCCTTCGAGGACCTCTGGCTGGGGCTCGAGGAGTTCGTGGACGTCCCCGAACTGCCCGGCGCCCGTGACCTTCGGGCCACCGTCGCCTACGTTCAGACACCTGTCACCGCGACACCAAAGTCGACCTGCCAGGCCATTTTGGATTTCTTCGGGCCCAGCGACCCTAAGCTGACCTTGACCCAGCTCGTCAGACAGGTCCGTGCATCCCTGCGGGACCATCGCACCCGCGTCCTGATCCTCGACGACATCACCCGCCTGCGCATGCATCGCAAGGACGACCAGGACACCCTCGACCTGATCAGGGCCCTGATGAGCATGCGCGTCACCTTGGTCCTGATCGGTGTCGGCATCCCTGACTCCGGTCTACTCAAAGGGGGCTGGCAGGACCCCAAGACCGGCCAATGGGAGTTTCCCGAGCCGGGGGGCGAGGACTTCAAGGACGAGGCTTCCACCCAGACCGCCAGGCGGTTCGACCTCGTCGACCTGCGGCCATTCAGCTATGACACGGCCGACGACATCTCCGACTTCGTCGACCACCTCGCCGGCCTGGAGGGCGAGCTCAGGCTGTTCAACGTCCGCGAGGGCATGCTGACAGGCGGCGACATGCCCGAGTACATCTACCGCCGCACTGGCGGCGTCGTCGGCCTGATCGAGCGGCTGATCGAGGACGGCGCCTCGCTGGCCATGGACACGGGCATCGAGGAGATCACCGAAGAACTGCTGGACGGTGTGGTGATCCGCACCCAGCACCCCAAGCGCGACTGGGCTGCCGGAGAAGAGGGCGAGGTCCCGCCGGCTCTCCCGTCGAAGAAGGCGGCTCAGGGTCGCAGGCCTCGCAACACCGTCTTTGACGACAAGGGCGTCCCCGTGACCGCGGGCCGGAGGTGAGCCAGAATTGCCCCCGTTGCGGCCCCTCGCGCGAAGCCTTCCGCCGCTGCAGGACGAATCCTTGCCCGGGTTCCTCCTCCGGCTGGCCTTCCGGCTGGACACCTCGCCGGTCGAACTGGCCGTCCGCACTGGCCTGGCCGACCGTCCGGACCAGGCGGCTGTCCCAGTGCCGCATCTCATCGGCCTGCCCGCCGAGCGTAGGCAGCACTTCGCCGCAATGATCAAGGCCACGGTCGCCGAGGTCGACGCCATGCTGCTGGACAACCACGGCAGCCGCTTCCCGCCCGCACAACCCTCGACGACCGGCCGCAACGGCGCGAACCAGCACCACCGCTGGCTGTTCCTGCACTCCACCCGCTACTGCCCCCAGTGCCTGGCCCGCCAGGACAGCCCCCTGGAGCGGGCTTTCGGGGGAGCATGGAAGATCTCCTGGCGCCTGCCACCCGTCTTCGCCTGCCTGGAACACGGACGCTTCCTCGAACACGCCTGCCCCGCCTGCAAATCGCTGGTCCTCCACACCGCGACACACCACGGAAGCAAACGCCTTCCACGCTGGCGGGAAGACGTTCTGCACCCCGCGCAATGCAGGGCCTTCATCGATGGACCATGCGGGCACCGCCTGGATGAAAACTCCGCTCCGTTCCACAAACTGGATCGCAAATACCGGGAGTTCCAGAAAAATCTGCTGGAAATCCTCGACCCGCACGGTCCTGAGACGGTCAGAGTCATCGGCCACGAGACAAGCCCGGCCCACTATTTCAACGACCTCAGGTCGGCCTGCCACCTTCTGCGGACATCCTGGCCGAACTCCCGACACCTGCTGAACGATCCAGAACTCGTTGCCTCGCTGGAGGCAGGTGTCGTCGACAGCGCAGGGAACCTCTCCCGCTCGAAGTTCTTCCGGACGGTCAGCGACACACCCCAGCTGGCGGCGCGACCGCATGCGGCCCTTCTCCTGGCCGCGGACCGCCTGCTCAGGTCAGCCGACCCGGACACCTTCGCGAACCAGCTGAGGATTCTGACGACTGCTGACTGCCGGCCATCCAAGGTCGGGTGGATCCGGGCCTTCCTCGAAACCCGTCCCGACTGCTCGGAAGGCTTCCTCCACGCGGTCTCGTCAGTAGTCGAGACCTATGCCAAGGGGAACCTCGCCAGGAACCTGAAAAGACCGGTCCGGGCAACACGTTTCCACCCCGAGCACATCCCGCAATTCCTGGAGGAGGATTGGTATCAGCGATATTTCGCCCACATGGAAGGGATCGCGGCCGTCCACCTGAGACGCACCGTCGCCTTGAGACTCAGCCAGACAGCTTCCGGAGGATCGATCCAGAAAGCGGCCGACCGGATGGGCCTCCATCTTGGCGACCCTGCGATCGCAGCCAGGATCGCCGACAGCCCCAAAAGAGTTCACCGATGGGCCCGAAACCGCCCGAACCCTCTCGAGTTCGAGGCCGCCATCCGCGACCTCGCAGCCGAACTCGACGCCAGAGAAGACCTCATCGACTACGAAGGGCGACGGAAGGCGCTGGCGAAATGGTGCATCGGCCCTGAACCATGGCAGGAGATCAAGACCCGGATCGCCGTTCCAGGCGGAGGATACGCTCCAGGAGGGGGCTTCGCCAAAGACCTGACCGACCGAAAGAGGAACATCGGATCCGTCATCCTCTGGGCTCTCGTGACCCAGAGCGAGCACGTCTTCGCACCGACCCCCATCTGCGATCAACAAGACCAGAAGACTCAGAAGAAGTGGCGGATGAGCGTCGACGCGGTCTGGGCCCGCATGCGACACCGCACTACAAGACCCACCGACAACATGTTGATCACAGCGGTCCGCGAGTACGCTGCCTACCTGATCCCCATCATCGACCGCGGTGAGACGCCATCCAGCGACGACAGCCCCTGGACCTGAGCCAGGTCAACTGGGGCATCCTCTCGCGGCCTTGGGGATGTCAGCTGACATGAGTAGCCTGACGCTATGAAGGCGAGCGACTTCCTGGTCCCGGTGCAACAAGACTTCTGCGGCGTGCCGATGACACGAGAGATCCTAAACACCGAACTTACGACAGCGCTGAGATCAGGCCCGCTCGAAGGCGTGTCGGACCTAGAGGCCGCTCAAGGGCTCGTTCGATTCGTTTACGCAGCGCTGGAGTTGTTCGGAACCGGCGGTGTCGAACGACTGGATGATGAAGGAAGCGAAGAGGTTCTGCGCTGCCTAAAGGCAGTACTGCGGCGGCATGGAATCGAATTCAACCCGCCTTTTCGCAGTCAGGCTGGATTTCGTCAATTCTGGATCGATAAGGGAATGGGTGGGGGTGGTGGTTACGCGAAGCGCCGCACCTTTCTAGCGGAGCTATTCGAGCCGATTCGGGCCAGGCTGGATGAGCTAGAGGTGACCAGTGAACGCTTGGACGGCCTGCGAGGCGTTGACGGCACTCTCAAGAACATTGTCTTCGCCTCCACCGGTTACAAGCCCAGGATCGTCTTGAGTGAGCTGATCGACGGCGCGATCGAAATCGTTGAGAACGCGGACACTTGCCTAGTCTATGACCGTTCGTTGACAGATAACGGACTGACCTGGGGCGAACTGGTTGGTTGGTGGCGCGAGCAGAACAAGATGCCGGGTGTCAATGACCAAACCGTGGCGCGGTCGTTGCACGACCGGTTAAAGAGGTCCTTGGACTCCGATGCCGAGCGCTACCTCTTCTATGCCTTTGCCGGCCGCTATGCGGAGCCGGACGGAATGTTGCAGCCAGCACTCCTCCCTCAGGTCTACGTCCACTTCGACCCGCTCACCGAGCGGCAGCGGCAAATTCTGAAGAAGCCTCGCACGCTCGACCATGAACGCAAAGACTTTCTCATGCTACTGCCTGGAGGGGTGCGGATCGTGATTGAGGTGGATGGAAAACATCACTACGCACGGGAAGTCCCAAAAGGGTCAGATAAATGGGAGGTTGCGGCCGACCTTTACTCGAAGATGGTGGCAGATGACCGTGCACTGAGGCTTAAAGGGTACGAGGTCTTCCGATTCGGCGGAAAAGAAATACTGGAAGCTCGTGAAGATCTCAATTTTATCCGTCATTTCTTCCGCGACCTCGAAGGTCGATTCTGGGGAAGTAATTCTTGACGGAGGGAATCAAGCCGGCCAGTGTATTGAGCATGTGACGACTGAAGCCGACCCCCGCCGAAAGGTACCGATTGCACGCCGAATCCCTCAGCGGTGGCCCGATATCACTTTACGGAGCCCAAGGGACCTTGGTCACAGAGCCGACATGTTTGATGGGGTCTACCGGATCCCGATAGCTACCCTTGAACGATACGCGCCCCAAAATGGACAAGATCAGATACGAGCTGACTAGTTGCCAGCATTCAAGCCACTCCTCGGTGCTAAATTTTGGCTTCTTGCGTGATGGATGGATAACTCCGTTCCTCATGCGAGTGATGATCTCGGGGCCTGTTCCGCACTGAGGATGGGCAGAGGCGGCAGCCCTGGTCAAACGCGCAAGCTCTGACGGGATTGAGTCCGCGACGTTGTAAGTGGCAAGCAATGTGGAAATGTTTTCGTGTGCTGCTTTATTCTTGTATTGTGCAGGCGTGAAGGTCTGCTGCTCCTCGACGAGTCTTTCGTACGCCAAGAGCTCAAGCCCCGCCTGTCCTGCAGATGTCGCCAAGGGCAAAGGGTTCATTTCATTGCACTGGAGAAAGTAGCTGATGGCGTTAGATAGCAAATCGCGTTCGAATGGGTCTGACCACAGGCTGCCAAAACCGGCGAAAATCTGCTTGAGGTCAGCAATCCCCGTTTCGTCGATGACCTCGGATGCCGGCGTCCATGGGGCGATATGGAAAACCCTCCAGTCCAACCATGCAAGGGAATTGCTAGAGTCATACCCTGACGCTAGTGCCGGGGAAGTTGCGCGCCCGAAGGAGAAACTGAAGATGCACCGCAGAAGGTGGAGGACATTTGATATCTCATCTTCGGGGATTGCTGCACCATCTTTGCGAGTGAACTCTCCGACGTGGGTGAATGCGTACCCGCCGGAGTGGCGCAGGGTCTTACGAACGGGAATCCTGTCCTGACGCTCGTCGATAGTGAACTGCCAATCTCCGGCGTCTAGGGACCAGCGGCCATTCCAGCTATGGCTGTTCCCTTGGATCCAGGTCCCGTTGACCTGCGGAACGTTGGGCAGAAGGAAAGTAACCCGACGTATGTCGGAACTATCTCCGCGTGTGGTGTGTTTGAGCCAGCCATCCATGGAAAGGGCCCATACGCTCGAGGTGTCCTCCTTGGCGGCCGATCCAGTGCCACCGGTGAGGAGCGGCTCGCTGGCGGGGACTGACACCTCGACATCACCACCGAGGTTCCACCCGTCCGTCTTGGGGTCATCAGTGGTAAATGAATAGGTGACCCTTGGTGTGGGGAGCCATGCCCATTTGATAACTCCGTCGACAGTGACAGGCACGGCACCCTCTGAAGCCGTTAGGGTCCCTGAATAGAGCTCAAGAGGCTCGTTTGGGGCATTAAACGCGTAAATGGGTTTCAGGGAAGGTGGATTTATCCCGAGAGTCATAGCCTGATTCTGGACCAGTGCTCCCTCCGGCGTGAAGGTCTCCGAAGGGTTGATGGATTTTGATGGATTGTGTTCGCATTTGTCGATCAGGAGCCAGGCAGGGTGCCAACCATCCCTGAAAAGTGCCAGATGCCGCTGAAATTCTCACTGATGCGCGCGCATCCCGAGCTCTCCGCCGTGGACGTTCTCAAGGTCGCGCACCATGGCTCCGGGTTCCAGGACCCGGGGCTGATGCGCCGGCTGCGACCGAGGCTCGCGCTCATCTCCTGCGGCGCCGGGAACCCGTACGGGCACCCTGCCCCGCGCACCGTGGCGGCACTGACGGCGGGAGGCGCGAAGGTCCTGCGTACGGACGCGGACGGGGCGATCGCCGTGAGCGGCGCGGGAGCGGGACTACGGGTGGTGGGCCGCCGGTAGGGGCTCGGGGGCCGTGCGCACTGGTGCCCCGTACCGCTGCCGCCCACCTGGACGGGCTACCGGGACCGGCTACCGGGACGCCTACCGGGACCGGTAGGTGCGGTCGGTCCGCCTCAGGCGTGGCCGGTCGGGGGCGGGGGCGGTCCGCAATACGGATCAATCTATGAGAGGTCGCGTCAATAAGGATCTTCGGTAGCAGCCCGTGACAGCTCCCTTCATCCCCGCATGAGCGGCTCTGTTTGCCTCGAACGCGGCAAGAGTGATCGAATGCATTTTCGTCGGCGGGCCGCTGCTCCGACAGCGACGTACAGACGCAGGGGCCCCAGGTGATCCGATCGCCCCAGGAGTGCAGCATGTTCGGCCGTTTGTTTCGCAGCAATGGACAGTCGGGACCCGCTTCCGGCGGCGCCCTCGCCGGTGTCACCGTGCCGCAGTCCGCGGGCATGATCAGCTGCCGGGTGCTGGACCCGGTCGACCAGCCCGTGCTGCAGGCCGAGTTCGTCGTCACGGACGCTTCGGGCCGCAGGGTCTTCGGCGGCGACACCGACCCGTACGGGAGGGTCCTTGCCGCGGTCCCGGCGGGGGAGTACCGCCTGGGTGTCACCTCCGAGGGATTCACGCCCTTCCACGGTCCGGTCACGGTGACCGAGAACGGGCACGCGAACCTCGGCGACGTACAGCTCCAGCTGGCGCAGCCTCCGCAGCTCCCCACCCCCGGCGACTGGGAGATAGAGCCGACCCACAGTCAGATCGGCTTCGTGGCCCGGCACATCGGCATGGCGCGCGTCCACGGCAGGTTCAACACCTTCGCCGGTGCCATCCGCATCGCGGAGCACATGGAGGACTCGGCGATGCATGTCATCATCGACGCCGCCTCGATCGACACCAACGTCCAGATGCGCGACGACCACCTGCGCTCGGGTGACTTCCTGGACGTCGGCCGCTACCCGACGCTGGAGTTCTACAGCGAGCGCTTCGTGCACCGCGGCGGGACCCGGTGGGCCGTCACCGGCGCGCTCACCCTGCACGGCGTCAGCCGCACGGTGACGCTGGAGACCCAGTACCTCGGTCTCGGCAACGGGCTGGAGGGCGAGGCGCGGGCCGCCTGCCGGGCCACCACCGAACTGCACCGCGAAGACTTCACCCTCACCTGGCAGACGATGCTGGCCAAGGGGATCGCGGTCGTCGGCTCCAGCATCGCCATCGAGATGGACATCCAGATCGTCCAGAAGAGCTGACCCGGCAGGGCTCCCGGGCGGCAGGGCTTCAGGGCTCCCGGGAGCCGGCCTCCGGGCCGCGGCGCTCCCTGCCGTCCGGGAGCCGGTCGGCAGCGCCTGCCTACGGGGTCTCCAGCCAGCCTTCGTACTCCGCCGCGAACGCGTCGAGGGCGGCGGCGTCGAGCAGCCCGTCCGGGTCTTCCACGACCACGAGCCACTGGGCGTCCTCGGCGTCGTCCTCACCGGCGAGCGCGTCCCTCAGAAGCTGCGGTTCCTCCCCGACGGCGAAGCGGTCGGGGAGTTCCTCCGCCACCTCCTGGGCGGCGTCACGGTCGGGTAGCACCAGTACATGTCTCACATCGCTCACCCGCTCATTCTCACCCGGGTACGACCGTGGGCCGGACCACGGTGGGTGCGGGCTCGCGGGCACCCGTTCCGGTCCGGCCGACGGCCCGTGGAGTCCGTCCGGCACCTGTTCCGGTCCGGCCGACGGCCCGTGGAGTCCGTCCGGCACCTGTTCCGGTCCGGCCGACGGCCCGTGGAGTCCGTCCGGCACCCGTTCCGGTCCGGCCGACAGCCCGTGGAATCCGTCCGCCCGATCACTCCGTCACGGGCACCCACTCGTCGAGCAGAGCGAGGATGTCGCGCCAGGCCCGCCGTGCGTGCACCGGGTGGTGGCCGACGCCGGGGAGTACGGCTTGGTCGACCGTCGGATGGTGAAAGGCGTGCAGGGCGCCTCCGTAGACCACCAAGCGCCAGTCGACGCCCGCGGCCTGCATCTCGGCGGCGAACGCGTCCCGTCGCGCGCTCGGCATGATCGGATCCTGGGACCCGACCCCGGCCCACACGGGGCAGCGGATGCGCGCCGCCTCGCCCGGTCGGCCCGTGGTCAGCGCGTTGACCGTCCCGATTCCGCGCAGGTCCACGCCGTCACGGCCGAGTTCCAGCGCGATCGCGCCCCCGGTGCCGTAACCGATGGCAGCGATCCGGTCCGGGTCGGTCCTGGGTTCGGAGCGCAGGACGTCCAGTGCCGCGTGGCCGATCCTCCTCATCCGGTCGGGATCGGCGAGCAGTGGGGTCACGTGGGCGAGCATTTCCTGCGGGTCGGTGAACCAGCGCCCGCCGTTGATGTCGAAGGCCAGTGCCACGTAACCCCGCTCGGCCAGGGCGTCGGCGCGGCGGCGCTGGAAGTCGCTCAGCCCCGGCCCCTCGGGCCCGATCAGGACGGCCGGCCGAGGGCCCGTGCCTCCCGGGAGCGCGAGGCGGCCGACCATCGTCAGGCCGTCGGCGGGGTATTCGACCGAGTGAGTCGTCACCGTCGTTCGGTTCGTCATACGGCTGGACGGTAGTGGGGGCTCCGGGGCCGGGGGAACGGCGTTTTCCCACGGGCAGAACGGTGTTTCCCGGGCGGTACCGCGTCCGGATCCCGGCCCCGCATCCCGGCCGCGGCCACGTACCGGGCGGGCCGACGATGGCTGTCGGTGGGGCGTGGGATGCTGGACGGCGATGGCCACCAGAAGGAATTCAACCGACGACCCGCTCGCCCCTCTCACGCTGGCCGTGGGCCAGGAGGACCTCCTCCTCGACCGCGCCGTGCAGCAGGTGGTGGCGGCGGCCCGCGCCGCGGACGCCGACACCGACGTCCGAGATCTCGCCTCGGAGCAGTTGCAGCCCGGCACGCTCGCCGAGCTGACCAGTCCTTCCCTCTTCGCCGAGCGGAAGGTGGTGATCGTCCGCAACTCCCAGGACCTCTCCGCCGACACCGTCAAGGACGTCAAGGCGTACCTCGACTCCCCGGCGGAGGAGATCACCCTGGTGCTGCTCCATGCGGGAGGCGCCAAGGGCAAGGGCCTGCTGGACGCGGCGCGCAAGGCCGGAGCGCGCGAGGTCGCCTGCCCGAAGACGACGAAGCCGGCCGAGCGGCTCACCTTCGTACGGTCGGAGTTCCGGGCGCTGGGCCGGTCCGCCACCCCGGAGGCGTGCCAGTCCCTCGTGGACTCCATCGGCAGCGATCTGCGGGAACTGGCGAGCGCCGTCTCACAGCTGGTCGCGGACGTGGAGGGCACCATCGACGAGGCCGTCGTCGGGCGGTACTACACGGGCCGCGCCGAGGCGTCCTCGTTCACCGTCGCGGACCGGGCGGTCGAAGGACGGGCGGCCGAGGCGCTGGAGGCGCTGCGCTGGTCGCTGTCGACGGGGGTGGCCCCGGTCCTCATCACCAGCGCCCTCGCCCAAGGCGTCCGGGCCATCGGCAAGCTCTCCTCGGCCCGGGGCGGGCGCCCCGCCGACCTGGCCCGCGAACTGGGCATGCCGCCGTGGAAGATCGACCGGGTGCGCCAGCAGATGCGCGGCTGGACCCCGGACGGGATCGCGGCGGCGACGCTGGCCGTGGCAGCCGCCGACGCGGGTGTCAAGGGTGGCGGGGACGACCCGGAGTACGCCCTGGAGAAGGCGGTCGTCGCCGTGGCACGAGCGGCCCGCGCGGGCCGCTGAGCCCGGCCCCGAGACACTCGCCACAGGGTCCGGGGACGCTCCTCGGAGCCCGAGACGCTCGTCGGAGGTCCCGGCGCGCTCACGAGCCCCCGCCCCACGGAACGCCCCCCCACGAGCCCCCGCCCCACGGAACGCCCCACACTGAACACCCCCCACGGAACGCCCCCGCCCGAGCGGAGCACCCCACGCGTACGGAGGAGCGGTAACCCGCACCACCGCACGCGGAAAGGCCCCGTACATCGCCCTGGGGAGGGGACGTACGGGGCCTTTCCGTTCACGCTTTGTGTGCCGCACCCGCGTGGCGAACGCAGGTTCGGTGTGCGGCACGGGGTGCCGGTCAGGAGCGGGAGAGAGGGCCCGCTGCGTCCGTTCCGGCGATCACATCAGGGTGCTCAGGCGCTGAGGGAGGCAACCTTGGAGGCCAGGGCCGACTTCTTGTTGGCCGCGGCGTTCTTGTGGATGACACCCTTGGAGACGGCCTTGTCGAGCGCGCGGGAAGCGTCGCGAGCGGCCGTGGTGGCCTTCTCGACGTCACCGGCGACGGCAGCCTCACGGGCCTTGCGGATCGCGGTCTTGAGCGACGACTTGACGGCCTTGTTACGCAGGCGCGCCTTCTCGTTGGTCTTGTTCCGCTTGATCTGGGACTTGATGTTCGCCACGAGAGAGCCTTTTCAGGTTCGTTGGATCTTCTGAGTGCGCCACGCCACTCCGGGGAGTCGTCGAAGGAGTCGGCCGAGGAGCCACGAGGCACAGCTGACCACGTTACCAGTCACCCTCCTACCGGCCCAAACCCGTCGCCGGCCCGCAGGCGTGGGACGATGGAAGCTACGTATAGATCCGACCGACCCGACATCGACCCGAGACACGGCGTTCGGCGTCTCAAGAATCAGGACCCTGCGTGCCCGCGACTCCTACCAACGTGCCCGCGCCGAGCCGTACCGACCCGGCGCTGATCCGCAACTTCTGCATCATCGCGCACATCGACCACGGCAAGTCGACCCTTGCCGACCGGATGCTCCAGCTGACGGGCGTGGTCGACCAGCGGCAGATGCGCGCTCAGTACCTCGACCGGATGGACATCGAGCGCGAGCGCGGCATCACCATCAAGTCCCAGGCGGTCCGTCTGCCGTGGGCGCCCACCACGGCGGAGGGCAAGGGCAGCACCCACATCCTCAACATGATCGACACCCCCGGTCACGTGGACTTCACGTACGAGGTGTCGCGTTCGCTCGCCGCCTGCGAGGGCACGGTCCTGCTGGTCGACGCGGCCCAGGGCATCGAGGCGCAGACCCTGGCCAACCTGTACCTGGCCATGGAGAACGACCTCACCATCGTTCCGGTGCTGAACAAGATCGACCTTCCGGCGGCGCAGCCCGAGAAGTTCTCCGAGGAGCTGGCGAACCTCATCGGCTGCCAGCCGGAGGACGTCCTGCGTGTCTCCGCGAAGACCGGCGTCGGCGTGGAGGCTCTGCTGGACCGGGTGGTCCGGGACGTTCCGGCCCCCGTGGGCGTCGCCGACGCCCCCGCCCGCGCGATGATCTTCGACTCGGTCTACGACTCCTACCGGGGTGTCGTCACCTACGTCCGTGTGATCGACGGCCAGCTCAACAAGCGCGAGCGCATCCGGATGATGTCGACCGGTGCCACGCACGAGCTGCTGGAGATCGGTGTCTCCTCCCCGGAGATGACTCCGGCGGACGGTCTCGGCGTGGGCGAGGTCGGCTACCTCATCACCGGCGTGAAGGACGTCCGTCAGTCCAAGGTCGGTGACACGATCACCTCCCTCCACAACGGGGCGACCGAGGCGCTGGGCGGCTACAAGGACCCCAAGCCGATGGTGTTCTCCGGGCTGTACCCGCTGGACGGGTCGGACTACCCGGACCTTCGCGAGGCCCTGGACAAGCTCCAGCTCAACGACGCGGCCCTGGTCTACGAGCCGGAGACCTCCGCGGCTCTCGGCTTCGGCTTCCGCGTGGGCTTCCTCGGTCTGCTCCACCTCGACGTGATCCGCGAGCGCCTGGAGCGCGAGTTCGGTCTCGATCTCATCGCCACCGCACCCAACGTGGTGTACCGCGTGACGATGGAGGACGGCACCGAGCACATCGTCACCAACCCGAGCGAGTTCCCCGAGGGCAAGATCGACTCGGTGCACGAGCCGGTCGTCCGGGCCACCGTCCTCGCGCCCAGCGAGTTCATCGGCGCGATCATGGAGCTCTGCCAGAACCGGCGCGGCACCCTGATCGGCATGGACTACCTCTCCGAGGACCGGGTGGAGATCCGCTACACCCTGCCGCTCGCCGAGATCGTCTTCGACTTCTTCGACCAGCTGAAGTCCAAGACCCGCGGGTACGCCTCGCTCGACTACGAGCCCACCGGCGAGGAGGCGGCGCAGCTCGTCAAGGTCGACATCCTGCTGCACGGCGACAAGGTCGACGCGTTCTCCGCCGTCACGCACAAGGACAAGGCGTACGCGTACGGCGTCCGGCTCGTCGCCAAGCTGCAGAAGCTGATCCCCCGGCAGAACTTCGAGGTGCCGATCCAGGCGGCCATCGGCTCCCGGGTCATCGCCCGTGAGACCGTCCGCGCCATCCGCAAGGACGTCCTCGCCAAGTGCTACGGCGGTGACATCTCCCGTAAGCGGAAGCTGCTGGAGAAGCAGAAGGAAGGCAAGAAGCGGATGAAGATGGTGGGCAACGTCGAGGTGCCGCAGGACGCGTTCATCTCCGTCCTGTCCACCGACGAGTCCGGTGCCGAGGCCAAGGGCAAGAAGTAGCCCCGCCCCGCGGCGAACCCGCCGCGGCATCCCCGTAGGCCATCCCCCGCGCCCGTGGACACCTCCACCGGGCGCGAGGGTGAGGCGTTCGAGGCGTCACACGTTCGGGCCCCTGTTCCTCCGCACAGTGCGGAGGACGGGGGCCCGTTCGTTATCAACCGGCGTCCCGTGGCCTCTTACGCGAGGCCCGGGCGAGCTTTACCCTGATCACGACTCGTCTAGTTACTCGCCAGTTAAACAAGCCGGTGGTGAGCCGGTCGAACAGGGCGGGAACAGCCGAGCGAGCGGGACGAGCAGGACGCGCGGGTGGATCAGGATCACGCGCAGAGCGGGAACGAGAAGCAAGCAGAGACAGCAGGATCACCAAGCGGCCGGTCGTAGTGATGCCGCAGGCCCGGAGGACGTCGTGAGCGACACACCACAGACCCTGATCGACAACCGACCGCCCTCCGTGGCGAACCTCTTCATCGAGCGGGTGGCCGCCACCCCGGACGGCGAGGCGTACCGCTACCCGGTGCCCTCGTCCACGGGCGAGGGTCCGGACGAGTGGAAGTCGCTGAGCTGGGGCGAGTCCGCCGAGCGGGTCCACGCCATCGCGGCGGGCCTGATCGCGCTCGGTGTGCAGCCCGAGGAGCGGGTCGCCCTGGCGTCCTCCACCCGGGTCGAGTGGATTCTCGCCGACCTGGGGGTGATGTGCGCCGGCGCCGCGACGACCACGGTCTACCCCTCCACCAACACCGAGGAGTCCGCCTTCATCCTGGCCGACTCCGAGAGCCGGGTGCTGATCGCGGAGAACGCGGTCCAGCTGGCGAAGGCCCGCGAGTCACGCGCGGAGCTGCCCGACCTCGCCCACGTCGTCGTCATCGACCCGGCCGGGGCCGATCCGGTCGAGGGTGACCCCGAGGGCTGGCTGCTGACCCTCGCCGAGCTGGAGGCGCGGGGGGCCGCACACCTGGCGGAGCACCCGGAAGCGGTCGAGGAGCGGGTGTCGGCCATCACCGCCGACCAATTGGCCACCCTGATCTACACCTCCGGCACCACCGGGCGGCCCAAGGGTGTGCGGCTGCCGCACGACAACTGGTCCTACATGGCCAAGGCCATCCCGGCGACCGGGCTGGTGACCACCGAGGACGTCCAGTACCTCTGGCTGCCGCTCGCACACGTCTTCGGCAAGGTGCTGATCTCCGGCCAGATCGAGGTGGGGCACGTCACCGCCGTCGACGGCCGGGTCGACAAGATCATCGAGAACCTCCCGGTGGTCCGGCCCACCTACATGGCGGCCGTCCCGCGCATCTTCGAGAAGGTCTACAACGGTGTCGCGGCCAAGGCCCGGGCCGGTGGCGGGGCCAAGTACAAGATCTTCCAGTGGGCCGTGGGCGTCGCCCGCGAGTACGCCAAGGTCTCGCAGGACAACTTCCGCCGTACCGGCACCGCCTCCGTCCCCTTCGCCCTCGGCGCCAAGCACAAGGCCGCCGACGCCCTCGTCTACTCGAAGATCCGCGAGGCGTTCGGCGGCCGGCTGCGCGCCTGCGTCTCCGGCTCCGCCGCCCTCGCTCCGGACATCGGCTTCTTCTTCGCCGGGGCGGGCGTGCACATCCTGGAGGGGTACGGGCTGACCGAGTCCAGTGCGGCCTCCTTCTGCAACCCGGGCGAGGCCTACCGCACCGGCACGGTCGGCAAGCCGTTCCCGGGCACCGAGGTCCGCATCGCCGACGACGGCGAGGTCCTGCTGCGCGGCCCCGGCATCATGCAGGGCTACCACCGGCTCCCGGACAAGTCGGCCGAGGTGCTGGAGTCCGACGGCTGGCTGCACACCGGCGACATCGGTGAGCTCTCCGTCGACGGCTACCTGAGCATCACCGACCGGAAGAAGGACCTGATCAAGACCTCGGGCGGCAAGTACGTCGCGCCGGCCGAGGTCGAGGGTCAGTTCAAGGCGGTCTGCCCCTTCGTCTCCAACATCCTGGTGCACGGCGCGGACCGGAACTTCTGCACCGCGCTCATCGCCCTGGACGAGCCCGCGATCCTCGGCTGGGCCGCCGAGAACGGCCTGGACGGCAAGGCGTACGCCGATGTGGTGGCCGACCCGCGGACCGTGAAGCTCATCGAGGGCTACGTCAACGAGCTCAACGCGGGACTTCAGCGGTGGCAGACCATCAAGAAGTTCCGCCTCCTCCCGCGTGACCTCGACATCGAACACGGTGAGCTGACCCCCAGCCTCAAGCTGAAGCGGCCGGTCGTCGAACGCGAGTACAAGGCGCTGATCGAGGACATGTACGCGGGAACGCGCGAAGCCTGAGGACGGGCGCGGGGCGGGGCGGCACGGCGACGGTCGTGCCGCCCCGCCGTGTGTTCTCGCGCCGCGCTCGGTACGGGCCCCGTCCAGGGCTGCCGCCTCCGCGCGCGGCGCACGGTCTGCGTCCGCCGCCTTTCCGCACTCCCCGGTCCCTACGTCATGCGCCCGCCGTGCGCCCCGGCGTGCGACCCGCGCGGCGTTGGCGTGTATTCATCCTCCCAGTTCGGTAACTCCGTGCGCCTGCGCACGGCCGGTCTGTCACTCTGTCGTTGTCGGCGGCGTTTCGAGATCCGGAGGAGCCGCACCGTGGGGCCAATTCCACTGCAACGGGCCACCATTCACCGGCCGGGTGGCACCGACGCGGGCAGGGCGGGTGACCCCCCGCTCGTCAGCACGACCAGCCTGCCCGCGACACCTCAGTCCCCGTCCGGCGCCCGCAGGTTCGTCCGGGCCGTCCTCGCGGAGTGGGCCGGGCTCGGAGTGCCGGCCGCCGTGGGGTTCAGCGACCGGCTCGCCGACGACTTGGTGAACGTCACCAGCGAGCTGGTCACCAACGCCGTGGTGCACGCCGGGACCGTGGTCGACCTGCTGGTGCGCCTGGAACACGCGACCGGCGAGGAGCCGGCGGCCCTGGTCCTGGAGGTCACCGACCACCACCCGGCCCGCGCGACCGGGGAGGAGCCCGGAGACCGGGAGCCGGCCACCGCGGTCAAGGCGCTCCCCGGGGCGGGCACGCCCACCCCGCCCGCCGCCACCGCCGGCACACCCGTCACGGCTCGTACGCGTGCCGCCGCCGGGTCCACCACCGCGGCCCCCGCCGACCCGCCGCCCCGGGCCGGGGACCTGTACGGCCTGGCCGAATACGGCCGCGGGCTCGACCTCGTCGCCGCGCTCTCCGTCGCCTGGGGCATCACCTACCGCACCGGGCACAAGACCGTCTGGGCCCGGCTTCCCGTGGACGACTGGGCCGCCTCCGCCCAAGCGCGCGCGGACACCCCCGTCGAGCACGGGCTGGGCTCGGCCTCGGCCACGACGGCCGCCGGACACCCCGTCCACGTGCCCCCGCAGCCCTCCGCCGACCTCTTGGTCCCCGCAGCCCCGCCCGGGGCGCGCGACGACAGTGTCTGGGACCCGCAGGGTGCCCTCGCCTTCCTCGCCGAGGCCTCCGACCTGCTCACCGGGCAACTGGACGAGGAACTCGTGGCGACGATAGCGGGCCGGATGCTCGTCCCCCGGCTCGTCGACTGGTGCGCGATCTGGCTGGACGAGGAGGGCACGGGTGCCCCGGGCGCCCCCCGCCTCACCCGCGTACGGCACGGCGACGAGTCCGGCGCGGGGCCGTTGGGCGGGGCGCTGGGACACGAACCCTTCCGGCTGCCGGGCAGCGTCGGCCCCGGACCCGTACCGCTGCCCTGGCCGCCGGGCGGCCGGGAGCCGGGCGCCCACGACGGGGCCGCCCTCGCCTGCCGCATCACGGCCGGGGGCCGCACGCTCGGCACCGTGCTCGTCGGCCGCGACCGCGAGTCCGGCGCCGAGATGCCCGAGGCCGTGGTCCGGGTCGTGGAGGACTTCGTACGCCGCCTCGGTCAGGCGGTCGGGGCAGCCCGCGCCTACACCCGGCAGGCCACCATCAGCCGCATCCTCCAGCGCGGACTGCTGCCGAACAAGGTCGCCGACATCCCCGGCATGAGCAGCGCCCTCGTCTACGAGCCCAGCGACGACGGCGTGGTCGGAGGCGACTTCTACGACATCTTCCCGTGCCCTCAGGGCCGCTGGTGCTTCGTCCTCGGCGACGTCCAGGGCAGCGGCCCCGAGGCCGCGGTGGTGACCGGCCTGGCCCGGCCCTGGCTCCGGCTGCTGTCCCGCGAGGGTTTCGGCGTGGGCGAGGTCCTGGACCGGCTCAACCGGCTGCTGCTGGACGACGCCATGGAGGCCGCGGAGGCAGCCGCCCTGATGGTCGCGGCAGCGGGCGGGCAGCAGTTCACGGACGGCGGGCAGTCCCGCTTCCTCTCCCTGCTCTACGGCGAGGTGGTGCCGCTCCCCGACGGCGGCGCCCGCTGCACGGTGGCCAGCGCCGGCCACCCCCTGCCGCTGCTGCTGCGCCCGGACGGCTCGGTGCGTCCGGTCGCCGAGCCACAGGTGCTGCTCGGGGTGGTGGAGGACGTGGCGTACGAGAGCCAGACCTTCGACCTGGAACCGGGCGACAGCCTGCTCTGCGTCACCGACGGGGTCACCGAACGGCGTTCCGGCTCCGCGCTCTTCGACGACGGCGACGGTCTCGCCCGCGCCCTCGCGCCCTGCGCGGGCCAGAGCGCGAGGGAGGTCGCGGAGTGCATCCGCCAGGCCGTGCACGGATTCTCCGAGCGCCCGCCGGACGACGACGTGGCGCTGCTGGTACTGCGCGCGGACTGAGCGGTCCCGGCAGGGAGCATCGGGGTGACGCCGCCGGCCGGGCGCGGCTCACTCCTGACCGGGGTGCTCCTCGGTGACCCGGGAGTCGGTGAGGGTGAGCGCGCCGACTGCCGAGATCAGGCCGACGACGACCGCCAGGACGGCGTAGGTGATCCGCTCGCCGTGGAAGAACGAGGCCACCAGGCCGTCGCTCCAGGTGCCCGCGGGCAGCTGGGTGGTGACCAGCGCCGCGATCAGGGTGCCGACCACGGCGGTGCCGATGCTGGTGCCGACCTCCTGGGCGGTGTCGTTGAGCGCCGTGCCGATGGACGTGCGGTTGGCGGGCATCGCGTCGACGAGCGCGATGGCGCAGATCGTCATGACGGTGCGCAGTCCGACGGTCATCACGACCATGCAGGCCGCGATGGCGCCGTACCCGTGGTTCACGCCCCAGGAGAGGCCGGCCAGCGAACCGGCCAGGCAGGCCGCGCCGACCAGGCAGGCGACGCGATGGCCGAACCTGCTCGCCAGCCACTCGGACAGCGGGGTCGCGACGATCATGGTCACGATGAGCGGCAGGTTCGCCAGCCCGGCCCGGACGGGGCTCCACCCGTACGCGTACTGGAAGTGGAGGATCAGCCCGAACATCACGGCGGCCATCGCGATGGCGGTGCCGATCTGCGCGATGGCCGCGCCGCGGACCACACCGTTGCCGAAGAGCTTGAGGTCCAGCATGGGCGCGCGGCTGCGGCGCTCGTGCGTCACGAACGCGATGCCGGCGACGACGGCGCCGAGGACCGAGGCGAGCGTGGGCGCGGAGAGCCAGCCGTGCTCGACGCCGCTGGTCAGCGCGTAGCAGGCGAGGCCGATGGTGGTGACGCTGAGCGCGGCGCCGGGCAGGTCGAGCCTGTCGCGGGTGAGGTCCTCGGGCCGGTCGGCCGGGACCCCGAGACGGACTCCGACGGCCGCGATCAGTGCGATCGGGGCGTTGACGAGCAGCAGCCACTGCCACCGCGCGTGGGCCAGGGCGGTGCCGCCCAGCAGGGGGCCGAGGACGAAGCCGGACATGCCGACGACGATCATCAGCGTCATCGCGCGCATCCGCAGCGCCTTGTCGTCGAACAGCCGGAAGACCAGCGAGTTCGTGATCGGCGCCATGGCCGCCGCGGCGATGCCCAGACCGGCCCGCAGGGTGATGAGCTGCCCGGCGGTGGTGACCGCGGCGACGCCCAGGCTCAACAGACCGAACACCGCGAGGCCGACCAGCAGCACGCGGCGGCGTCCGAGCCGGTCGGCCATCGATCCCGCCGTCAGCAGCAGCCCGCCGAAGGTCAGGGAGTATGCGCCGGTGACCCACTGGAGCGCGGTCGTGCCGCTGCCGAGGTCGCGACCGATCGTGGGCAGCGCGATGGACAGCAGGGTGTTGTCGACCATCTCGACGAAGAAGGCCAGGCAGAGCGCGGCCAGGGGTATCCAGGCCGCTCGCAGGGACGGATAGGTGCGCGACGCGTCGGGCGGCGCGGTGGCGGTCGTGGTCATGACGGGCCTCCCCTCGGAACGCCGCCCACATCGAACGACGTTCCATCGAACGTTGTTCCAAGATAGAACCACGTTCGATAAGAAGCAAGCTGTGATTGGATGTGGCCCATGACAGGCCCGCGAACACCACCCGCCGACCGCCCCGCACGCGGACGCCGGCGCGCCTCGCACTCCATCGAGACCGTCCTGTCCGCGGCCGTGGATCTGCTCGACGAGGCGGGCGAGCCGGCTCTGACCCTGCGGGCCCTGGCCGCCCGGCTCGGGACCGGCGTCGGCAGCATCTACTGGTACGTCTCCGGCAAGCAGGACCTGCTCGACCGCGCCATCGACCACGTACTGACCGGGGTGCTGGCGGCCGTCGAGGCGCAGCCGCGCAGCGACGACGCGATCGACGACCTGCGCGAGATGGCGCTCAAGCTGTTCGACGCGATCGTGGACCGGCCGTGGCTGGGCGCGCACTTCATGCGCACCGCCGTGGTCCGGGGCAATTCGCTGCGGCTCTACGAGATGCTGGGCGAGCAGACGCTCCGGCTCGACCTCACCCCGCGACAGCGGTTCCACGCCGTGTCGGCGATCGTGAGCGTGGTGGTCGGCAGCGCCGCCGACATCGGGCAGGAGCCGCCCCCGGAGGTGCTCGACGGTTCGGTGGACCGCGACGAGTTCCTCGGCCGCTTCGCCGAAACGTGGCGGTCCCTCCCGGCCGAGGAGTTCCCGTTCGTGCGCGACATCGTCGAGGTGTTCGACGGTCACGACGACAAGGAGCAGTTCCTCGCCGCGCTGGATCTGAGCCTGGCGGGCCTGCGCCTCCAGGCGCGGGCCTGACGCGGGGCGCCCTTCCGGCGCCCTGCCCCCGTGCGGACCGCGTGTGGCCCGGGCCACTCCGGCGGCGAGCGACAATGGACGGTATGCCTTCCGTACTGCCCGATGGTGAACCCGTGCCCGACGACGGGGCGCTGCCCCGCCACGCCCTGGAAGGCGCCGCCGACCGCCCCCTCGGCTTCTACCTGCACGTCCCGTACTGCGCGACCCGCTGCGGGTACTGCGACTTCAACACCTACACCGCCACCGAGCTGCGCGGCTCCGGCGGCGCCCTGGCCTCCCGCGACAACTACGCCGCCCACCTGATCGAGGAGGTCAGGCAGGCCCGCAAGGTCCTCGGGGACGACCCGCGCCCGGTGCGCACGGTCTTCGTCGGCGGCGGTACCCCCACCCTGCTGGCCGCCGCCGACCTGGTACGGATGCTGGCGGCGATCCGCGACGAGTTCGGGCTCGCCCCGGACGCGGAGATCACCACCGAGGCCAACCCGGAGTCGGTCGGACCGGCCTACCTGGCCGAGCTGCGCGCGGGCGGCTTCAACCGGATCTCCTTCGGTATGCAGAGCGCCAAGCAGCACGTGCTGAAGATCCTGGACCGCACCCACACCCCGGGCCGCCCCGAGGCCTGTGTCGCCGAGGCCAGGGAAGCCGGGTTCGACCACGTCAACCTGGACCTGATCTACGGCACCCCCGGCGAGTCCGACGACGACTGGCGGGCCTCCCTGGACGCGGCGATCGGCGCGGGCCCCGACCACGTCTCGGCGTACGCGCTGATCGTGGAGGAGGGCACCCAGCTGGCCCGCCGCATCCGGCGCGGCGAGGTCCCGATGACCGACGACGACGTGCACGCCGACCGCTACCTGATCGCCGACGAGGCGATGGCCGCCGCGGGGTTCTCCTGGTACGAGGTGTCGAACTGGGCCCGTACCCCGGAGGGCCGATGCCTGCACAACGAGCTGTACTGGCGCGGCGCCGACTGGTGGGGCGCCGGGCCGGGCGCGCACAGCCACGTCGGCGGGGTGCGCTGGTGGAACGTGAAGCACCCGGGGGCTTACGCGCAGGCGCTGTCCGAGGGCCGCTCGCCCGGCGCCGGCCGGGAGATCCTCACCCCCGAGGACCGCCGGGTCGAGCGCGTCCTGCTGGAGCTCCGGCTGCGCGAGGGCTGCCCGCTCTCCCTGCTGAAGCCGGACGGCCTCGCCGCTTCCCGCCGGGTCCTGGCCGAGGGCCTGCTGGAGCCGGGTCCGTACGAGCAGGGCCGCGCGGTCCTCACTCTGCGCGGACGCCTGCTCGCCGACGCGGTCGTGCGGGACCTGGTCGACTGAGCCGTACCCGGCAGGCGGCCGGCCGCCCCGGGCTCACGGCTCGCCCTGGTGGCCGTGGCCGACCCGGGCTGCCCCGCCCGGCCCGGGCTCACGGCGCGCAGACCTTTTCGGTCAGCCTCGCCGCCGGGCCCGCGGGCTTGCCGCAGACGATCGAGCTGACTGCCTTCGCCCCCGGACCGGTGACCTTCACGATGTTGATGCCGTGCAGGTTGTCGGTCACCGTGGCGGGCGAGCCCGCCAGCCTGACCGTCCCGGTGGGCATGTCGTTGAGGTCGACCGTGTGCAGCAGCGCCCAGGTCTCGGCGGCGCTTCTCGGGACGTCGCCCCGGGCGGCGGCGTCGTAGAGCGCGGCCGTCGCGGTGTAGGACATGACGATCTGGCCGCTGGAGAAGAGTTCGTCCCTGTACCCCTCCTGCCCGGCCTCCGGGGCGGCCTGCTCCGTACCCTCCGGGAACAGCGCGCCCAGGGCGGCGCTGGAGCGCGGATAGAAGGCGTCGCCGCGCCCGGGGGCCATCGGGGCGAGCGAGCTGTAGTAGAGGGTGACGTGGCGCGCGAGGTAGTCGCTGCTGTTGAAGCTCGCCTTGGTCAGGTCGTCGCCGGTGAAGACGGTGATGTCCTTGTCCGAGCAGCCGGTGATCCGCGAGAGCCCGTCCATCAGCGGGTTGACGTCCTCGACCCGGCCCGCGAAGTACAGCGCGTCCGGCACCGGCTGCGCCGCGCAGATGTCCCGGAGCGGGTCGCCCAGGGCGGCGGCGCCGTTGGCGGCGAGCGGGTAGGACGCGTTCTCGCCGACGAGGTAACCCGACTCCTGGAGCATCTTCCGCCCCGCGTCGCGCTGTTCGATCGTGTACTGGTCCTTGTCGCCGTTCCCCCTCGCCCGGGAGAGCACCAGCGCGCGGCCGACGTGGTCGGTGGGCAGCAGTGCGCGGGCGATGAGCCCGAGCACGTGCGTCTGCTCCTCGTCGGTCGCCGCGAGTCCGAAGTAGTTCGTGTAGAGGCGGGGCAGGTCGCTGCTGGAGTTGGTGGAGTCGACCACGGCGAGGCCCGCCTTGCGCAGCGCCTCGGTGGCGGCCCCGCTCTCGGTGGTGTTCCGGCCCATGCCCACCACCCCCACGACGTGCGGGTCACGGCGGGCCACCTCGATGATCTTCCGTACGGCGGTGGTCTGCCGCAGCATGTCCTCGCCGCCGTTGGCCGTGAGCACCTTGAGCTTGACGGGGTGCTTGGCGGTGGGGCTGTTGACCAGCTGCTGCTGGAGGTAGACCCCGGTGAGCTCCTCCAGCCCCTTGCGGGTGTCCGCCTCCTTCTCGGCGGTGAGCGGTCCGGCGTAGACCACCGTGACGTACGAGTCGCCGGGGCCGATCGAGGCGTTCTCGTCCCGGATCGCCTGCTCGACGCGTGCGAAGGTCACACCCCGGCCGGAGCCCTTCAGCTGGAGCCCGTTGCCCTCGGCGAACCGCACTTCGTCCGTCGTGGCCACCCCGACGCACTCCCGCGGGCCGTTGCCGGCTCCGCTCCACACGGAGTCCGTGTTCCGGTCGGTCAGCGGTCCGTGGCAGTACGTGTCCTGCCAGTGCCGGCTCCAGAGGAAGGTGCCGAGCAGACTGGTGACGAGGACCAGCGCGACCGTGGTCCGGGACATCACGAACCACGCCCACGTCCGGCGCACCCGCTGCGTGTGCAGCTGGGCGTCCGCGTGGTCGTGCAGCAACTGGGCGGTGGAGAGCGGCAGCCGCAGCACCCACGACAGCGTCGAGGCACCGGCGGGGTTCTGGCCGACGCTCAGGTCGTCCACCCACCGCCGGTAGCGGGCCTGCGCTCCCGCCCACGGCACCCGGCCGCCGGCCGGCGACTGCTCGGGCGGCTGCGAGGGGGTGTGGGTCAGCTCCTCGGCGGCCGGCAGGGAGGCCAGGAACAGCAGCGGGTCGACTTCGCTGCGGCGGGAGCGCACGTTGTTGATCGCGTTGATCAGCAGTACGCCGCCGTTCTCGCCGGTGGCCGTCGGCAGCAGCACCACCGGGGGGACCGTGCGCTTGCTCCGCCGCCAGTCCAGCGCGCGCGGCCGGTAGTTGTGCCGCAGGTCCTCCAGCAGCGCCTGGACCCGCAGCTCCAGGTGGAACTGGCGGGCGGCCGGGTCGCCCTCCTCGGCCTCCGCCACCCGGAGCGCGACGGCGGCGGCGCGGGCCCGGATCACCCGCCACGAGCCGCTCGGCGACAGCCAGGACCAGCCGTCCGAGGGGTACCCGGTGCTGGAGGCGGCGAGCGAGGAGGTGGTGGCGAACCAGCGGCTGGCCCGTCGCAGCCAGAGCAGCGGGGGAGCCGAGGCCGTCAGCAGCCGTACCACCGCCAGGCCGAGCGCCGCGGCGGCGGCCAGCAGCAGGGTGGCGGTCCAGCCGATCTCGCCGATCAGTACGCCGAGCACCGCGATGAACACGGCACCCAGGAAGGTCTCGGGACGGACGGATTCGCGCAGCGAGCGGGACCAGTCGCCGCGCCCGGACCGGGCGGGCCGCCAGCGCAGCGAGCCCAGCTCCTCCAGGATGCGCTCGCCCCGGACGGTGGCGGTGCTCCCGCCCGGCTGCGCGAGCACCTGGGCGGTGGCCTGCTCGATGGCGCCGAGCAGCCGCGACCGGGGGAAGGCGAAGGGCTTGTACTGGCTGCCCTCCCGGGTCTCCCAGGGGTGCTCGGCGAGCCCGCGCACCATGTCCAGCGCCGACTCGTACGCGGACGCGCCCCGGGGCTCCAGCAGCCGCACCGGGACCCGGCGCGGCTCGTTGGCGCGGTACACCAGGTGCGCGATCTCGCGGACCCGGTCGTCGATGTCGGGCGCGGCGCCGATGTCGTCGGCCTGGGCCACCACGATCGGCATCACCGGCCGGTTGATCCGGTACCGGTCGATGAGCGTCTGCACGAGGTGGAACACGGCGGACGCCGCCTCGTTCCCGCCGCTTTCCTGCCAGTCCCCTCGCGCCATCCCCGTAACCCCCGTCGCAGACGAATCCCGCACCCCCAATAAACCGGTCAGGAGTGCGAACCGCAGCGATTTCTCCGGATCGGAACCCGATCCGTGGGAACGGTCACCGAACAGTGCCGCGGGTCACCCGGGAAGGGTGACGAAGTCGATCAATTCTTCCACTCTGCCCAGTAGTTGAGGCTCGATGTCCTTGTACGAGCGGACCCCGGACAGGATGTGCTGCCAGGCCGCCCCGGTGTTCTCCGGCCACCCCAGCGCCCGGCACACCCCGGTCTTCCAGTCCTGCCCGCGCGGTACGGACGGCCAGGAGGCGATACCCACCGAGGCGGGCTTCACGGCCTCCCAGACGTCGATGAAGGGATGTCCGACCACCAGCAGGTGCGGATCGGACACCTCGGCGGCGATGCGGGACTCCTTGGAGCCCGGTACGAGATGGTCCACCAGCACCCCGAGCCGCGCGCCCGGACCCGGCCCGAACTCCCGCACGATCGCCGGGAGATCGTCGATGCCCTCCAGGTACTCCACGACCACCCCCTCGATGCGCAGATCGTCGCCCCACACCCGCTCGACCAGCTCCGCGTCGTGCCGGCCCTCCACGTAGATCCGCCCGGCCCGTGCCACCCGCGCCCGCGCACCCGGCACCGCCACCGACCCGGAGGCCGTACGCGACGGCACCACCGGACCGCCGGACGACGGGCGCACCAGCGTCACCACCCGCCCCTCCAGCAGGAAGCCGCGTGGCTCCATCGGGAACACCCGGTGCTTGCCGAACCGGTCCTCCAGGGTCACCACCGGACCCTGGGCGGACTTCTCGCAGCGGATCACCGCACCGCAGAAGCCGGTGGACACCTCCTCCACGACCAGATCCGGATCGGCGGGCACCTCGGGCACGGGGGCGGACCTCTTCCACGGCGGGGTCAGGTCCGGCTGGTAACTGCGCATGGCACGACGATAATTCGGCCGAAGCCCGGAGCGGGGCTCGCCCCGGCGGGCCCGCCCCCGTCACCCCGTTCCGAAGCGCCCCGCCAGCAGCTCCCGCTGCGCCCGCACGAACGCCGCGTCCACCGCCGCCCCGTGCCCGGGTACGTACACCGCGTCCTGTCCGCCCAACGCCAGCAGTCGGTCCAGGGCGGCGGGCCAGAGGGCCGGCACCGAGTCCGGGCCCGTCTGCGGCTCACCCGACTCCTCGATCAGGTCCCCACAGAGCACCACTGCGGGCGCCCCCGGCGAACCGGGGACCAGGACCGCCAGATCGTGCCCCGTGTGCCCCGGCCCCACGTTGGCCAGCACCACCTCGCGGCCCCCGCCCAGGTCGAGGGTCCAGCGGTGGCACACCTCACGCCCGGGGAACACCAGCGCGTCGACCGCCTGGGCCGCGTCGTGCTCGGGCAGACCGTTGCGCACCGCGTCGGCGTGCATCTCGTCCACCGACCGCCGCATCCGCGTGGCCACCCCGTACGCCCCGAACACCTCGGCGCCCGCGAAGGCGGCCGTACCGAAGACGTGATCGAAGTGCGGATGGCTCAGTGCGACATGGGTCACCCGCCGGCCCAGCAGCCGCTGCGCCTCGATCCGCAGGCCGACGCCCTCACGCAGGCTCGCACCGGTGTCCAGCACCAGCGCGCGGTCCGTCCCGGCCACCAGCGCGGCGGTCGCGTCCCAGCCGGGGAGCCTCCGGCGGCCCACGCCGTGGCCCAACCGCTCCCAGCCCAGCTCTTCCCAAGAGAGGTCCATGAGGAGACGCTATCCGCATCGACCTGCGCGGTCTCGCGGGCCGCGGCCGGTCGCCCTTGCCCGGGGCCCTGTCCACCCCCGTACACTGACCGGGGGAAAGCTGGCACTCAGACGCACAGAGTGCCAGGAAGTAGCCACCACGACCGACAGCTGGAGGTGTGCGCGATGCTCAGCGAACGCAGACTTGAAGTGCTGCGCGCCATCGTCCAGGACTACGTCGGCACCGAGGAGCCGGTCGGCTCCAAGGCGCTCACCGAGCGGCACCGGCTCGGGGTCTCCCCGGCCACCGTCCGCAACGACATGGCGGTGCTGGAGGACGAGGGCTTCATCGCCCAGCCGCACACCAGCGCCGGGCGCATCCCCACGGACAAGGGGTACCGCCTCTTCGTGGACCGGCTCGCGGGCGTCAAGCCCCTGTCGTCGCCGGAGCGCCGGGCGATCCACAACTTCCTGGACTGCGCCGTCGACCTCGACGACGTGGTGGCCCGCACGGTACGGCTGCTCGCGCAGCTGACCAGGCAGGTCGCCATCGTGCAGTACCCCTCGCTGACCCGTTCCACGGTGCGGCACGTGGAGCTGCTGGCCCTGTCACCGGCCAGGCTGATGCTGGTCCTGATCACCGACACCGGCCGGGTCGAACAGCGTATGATCGACTGCCCCGCGCCGTTCGGCGAGACCTCTCTCGCCGATCTGCGGGCCCGGCTCAACAGCCGAGTCGTGGGACGACGCTTCAGCGACGTCCCGCTGCTCGTGCAGGACCTGCCGGATTCCTTCGAGAACGAGGACCGCGGCACGGTCGCCACGGTCCTGACCACTCTCCTCGAAACCCTGGTCGAGGAGACGGAGGAGCGGCTGATGATCGGCGGCACCTCCAACCTCACCCGCTTCGGGCACGACTTCCCCCTGGTGATCCGGCCCGTGCTGGAAGCGCTGGAGGAACAGGTCGTCCTGCTGAAGCTGCTCGGTGAGGCCACGGACTCGGGCATGACCGTACGGATCGGGCACGAGAACGCCCACGAGGGCCTCACCTCCACGTCCGTCGTCACGGTCGGCTACGGTTCGGGCGACGAGGCAGTCGCCAAACTCGGCGTGGTCGGACCGACCCGCATGGACTACCCCGGAACGATGGGAGCGGTACGCGCAGTGGCACGTTACGTCGGACAGATCCTGGCGGAGTCGTAAGTGGCCACCGACTACTACGCCGTGCTCGGCGTACGGCGCGACGCGTCGCAGGACGAGATCAAGAAGGCATTCCGTCGGCTCGCCCGTGAGCTGCACCCGGATGTCAACCCGGACCCGAAGACCCAGGAGCGGTTCAAGGAGATCAACGCCGCTTACGAGGTGCTCTCGGACGCCCAGAAGAAGCAGGTCTACGACCTCGGCGGGGACCCGCTGTCGGCCTCGGGCGGCGGCGGTGGCGCGGGCGGCTTCGGCGCCGGCGGCTTCGGCAACTTCTCCGACATCATGGACGCCTTCTTCGGCACGGCGTCGCAGCGCGGACCCCGTTCGCGCACGCGGCGCGGCCAGGACGCCATGATCCGGCTGGAGATCGACCTCGCCGAGGCGGCCTTCGGGACCACCAAGGACATCCAGGTCGACACCGCCGTCGTCTGCACCACGTGCAGCGGCGAAGGCGCGGCCCCCGGCACCTCGGCCCAGACCTGCGACATGTGTCGCGGGCGCGGCGAGGTGTCCCAGGTCACCCGTTCCTTCCTCGGCCAGGTCATGACCTCGCGGCCCTGCCCGCAGTGCCAGGGATTCGGCACCGTCGTGCCGACCCCCTGCCCGGAGTGCGCCGGTGACGGCCGCATCCGCTCGCGGCGCACCCTCACGGTCAAGATCCCCGCGGGTGTCGACAATGGGACCCGGATCCAGCTGGCAGGCGAAGGCGAGGTCGGCCCCGGCGGCGGCCCCGCCGGAGACCTCTACGTCGAGATCCACGAGGTGCCGCACGCGACGTTCCAGCGGCGCGGCGACGACCTGCACTGCACGGTCACCATCCCCATGACGGCGGGCGCGCTCGGCACGAAGGTGCCGCTGGAGACGCTCGACGGCGTGGAGGAGATCGACATCAGGCCCGGCACCCAGTCCGGCCAGTCGGTCCCGCTGCACGGACGCGGCATCACGCACCTGCGGGGCGGCGGTCGGGGCGACCTGATCGTGCACGTCGAGGTGCTGACCCCCAGCAAGCTCGACCCCGAGCAGGAACGCCTGTTGCGCGAGCTGGCCAAGCTGCGCGGTGAGGAGCGGCCGACCGGGCAGTTCCAGCCCGGCCAGCAGGGGCTCTTCTCCCGCCTGAAGGACGCCTTCAACGGCCGCTGAGGCCCGTACGGCTCCGTACGTACGCAACCGCACCGCCCGCCGGGACC
>NZ_JBHWZJ010000049.1:0-31015 GCF_042728415.1 Streptomyces sp. NPDC060198
CGCGAACACTTCGCGCCCGAAGAGCGCGCCCGGGCGCTGCGACTGCCCCGGGACGGCGGATCGGTGACCTGCGACGCGGACCTGCTGTCCGCCGGCCCGACGCCGACCCGTGTCGGGCAGATCCACTGGGAGTCGATCCGCGCGCTGTCGGAGCGCAAGCCCGTGGTGGTGGCGGTCGACGATCTGCACTTCGCCGACCCCGCGTCGCTGAACTCCCTGATCCACATGGGCGGTCTGCTCCGCGCCTCCCGGGTGCTGATCGTGGTGACCGAGTCCGCCCCTTTGACCGACGGAAACGCCACCGAGCGCGCCTGGCGCACGCCGCTGCTCCGGCAGCGGCACTTCACCCGCGTGCGGGTCCACCCGCTCTCCGTCGCGGCCACCGGGCGGATGCTCGCCGGGCTGCTGCCGGGAGGGGGCCTCGCACCGGATGCCACCGCCGCCTCCTGGCACCGGCTCAGCGGCGGCAACCCGCTGCTGCTGCGCGCGCTCGCGGAGGACTGGTACGAGCGTCCCGGCGGCCAGGTCGCCGGGCGGGAGCCCCGTGCGGGGGCGGAGTTCGGCCGAGCGGTGGACGCTTGCGTGCGCAGGGCCGGGCGCCGGTTCCGTGACGCGGCCCGCGCGCTCGCGGTGCTGGACGCCTCCGGCTCGCACCACCGGCTGGCCCGGCTGCTGGGACTGCCGCAGTCCGAGGTGGACGAGACGCTGGGGGCGATGGACGCCATCGGCGTCCTGGACGAGGGCCGCTACCGCCACCCGGCCGCGGGCGTCGCCGTACTGGCGGGCATGCCGGCCGCCGACCGGTCGGCGCTGCACCGGGACGCGGCCCGGCTGCTCCACGGGGCGGGGGACCCCGCGTCCGCCGTCGCCGTCCATCTGCTGGCGGCAGGGCACGGCGACGAACCGTTCGCCCTCCCGGTGCTGCTGGACGCGGCCCGCGAAGCCCTGCGCCGGGACGACACGGGGTTCGCGGAGGCGTGCCTCGACGTCGCCGCGCAGGCGTGCGGGGACGAGGAGCAGCAGGTGACGGTCACCCTGCTGCGGAGCCTCGTCGATTCCCGCAGCGACCCGGACACGGCCTGCCGGCGGCTGAGGCCGCTGGTGGAGGCGCTGCGGGAGGGCCGTCTGACCGGCTGCCAGAGCGTGACCCTCCTGGGGCGGCTGCTCCGCAACGGCAGCGGGGAGGAGATCACTCTCGCCCTCAGCCGGCTCGAACGGTTCTCGGACACGCTGGACGCGAGCTCCGCGGTCGAGTACCTCGCCGCGCGGGAGTGGGTGCGCGCCTCGCATCCCGCGCTGTTGCGGGAGACAGGCCCCCGGCTCCGTTCCGCCCCGCCGGCCGCACGGAACGCCCGGGGCGCGCGTGGCGGGAGGCCCGATGCGGTCCGGGCGACGGACGGGGCGCCGAAGCCGATGGCCGCCGTGCTGAACGGGCTGCTGCGTTCGGGACCCGACCGGGAGAGCGTACGGAGCGCCGAACTGGCCCTCCAGTCGACCCCGTTGGACGACGAGGGCTTCGACACGCTCCACCTCGCCCTGTCCGTTCTGGTGTACGCGGACCGCTCGGACCTGGCGGTGGGCTGGTGCGACGCGCTGTTGCGGGAGGCGACCGAGCGGGACGCCCCGGCGTGGCAGGCGCTGTTCGCGGCGGTCCGGGCGGAGATAGCCCTCCGGCAGGGCGACGCACGGCTCACGGAGCATGCCGCTCGAAGGGCCATGTCGCTGATGTCGACCGGGAGTTGGGGCGTGCTGATCGGATCTCCGCTCTCCAGTCTGCTGCTCGCCGCCACCGCGACGGGCACGGTACCGGACACCGGAGTCCCGCGTACCTGGACCCTGCCCGAGCAGTTGTTCCAGACGAGGTTCGGTGCCCAGTACCTCCACGCGCGCGGCCGGCAGCGGCTCTCGCTCGATCTGCTGCACGCGGCGCTGGACGATCTGACGCGGTGCGGTCGGCTGTTGCGGGAGTGGGACATCGACCAGCCCGCGTTCGTGCCCTGGCGGAGCGACGCGGTGACGGCACTGCTGCGGCTCGGCAGGACCGACGAGGCCCGCCGTCTCGCGTCCGAGCAGCTCGACCTGGCGTCGCCCGATCAGCCCCGGGCCCGGGGAATGGCGTTGCGGACGGCCGCCTCCGTGTCGGACCCGAGACGGCGCGCGGCGTTGCTGCGGGAGTCGGCGGACCTGCTGGGCGCCGCCGGTGACCGCCTCGAACTGGCGCGCGCCCTCGCCGATCTGAGCGCGGTCCACACCCGGGCGGGCCAGACCGGCAGGGCGCGGATGGTCGCCCGGCAGGCCCAGGAGATCGCCGAGGCCCGGGGGTTCGCCCCGCTGTCCCGGCGGCTCGCCGCGCAGGAGTCCCGTGCGGTGAGTCAGGGCCAGGACACCGGTGTCACCCTGCTCAGCGGCTCGGAGTCACAGGTGGCGGCGCTCGCGGTGGCCGGCCATTCGAACCGCGAGATCGCCGAGAAGCTGTTCATCACCGTCAGCACGGTGGAGCAGCACCTGACGCACGCCTACCGCAAGCTCCGGGTGAAGGGCCGGGCCGATCTTCCGAGTTCGCTGCGGGAGCACGGCCGGGCGCAGCAGCCCGCCGGTGGCCGGGCACGCGAGCACACGCGCCCGGCCGGGGGTCAGAGCGCTGCCGGGGCGGAGGGCAGCGGCAGTCCGAGCAGCCCGCGCAGCGTGTCCGCCTCGTAGGCGGTCCGGAAGGCGCCCCGGGCCTGGAGCTCGGGCACCAGTTCCCGGGTGATGGCGTGGAGGTCGTGGGGCAGGGCGCCGGGGCGCAGGCGGTACCCGGACAGCCCTGCCTCCTGCCATTCCAGGAGCAGGTCGGCGATCTCCGCGGGGGTCCCGGCGATGATCTCGGCGTCGGAGGCGTAGGTGCTGCCGTGCGCCTCGTTCAGACGTGCCAGGCGCTCGGCCGCGCGGCCGGGGGTGCTGTCGAGGAAGACCACGAGGTCGCCGAAGACGTGCACCTTCTGGTCCGCGCGCCCGGCCGCCGCCTGTTCGGCCCTGACCTCCTCCACGGTGGCCCGCGCCTCCTCGGCGCTGTGCGGGGTCACCGAGACGACGTCGGCCGAGCGGGCACCGTACCGGTACGGCAGGGTGATGTGGGCGACGGTGAAGACGACCGGGTGGCCCTGGGGTGCGCGGGGTGCGAGGGACGGCGAGTCGATGGTGATCCAGTCGCCCGCCGCTCCGCCGAGGGGCTCGATCTCGGTGAAGCTGCCGTGCGGGTCCGGGTCGGCGGGGGCGAACCTGCCGGGCGCGGCGATGTCCCGCAACGCCTTCTCGTCGTCGACGCCGTCCCAGAGGGCGCGCACGACGCGCACCAGGTCGGCGGCGCGCTCGAAGAGTTCGGCCATCGGCGTCTGCACCTCGGGGGTGAAGATGTCGGCTATCACGATCGGCCGCGCGGGGGTGACCGGTGTGCGCCAGCCGGCCCGGCCGTCGCTGAGGTGGTCGAGGGTGGCGATCGCCTTCGCGACGTTCGTCGGCTGGGCGTGGTCGGTCACGATGCTCGGGATCAGGCCGATGCGCTCGGTGCGGGCGGCCAGCGCCGAGGCGACGAGGACGGCGTCCAGGCGGTGGTTCACGTGCCCGGCGGGGCGCTTCGGCGGGTCCTCGACCGTGACGAAGTCCAGCAGCCCGCGTTCGGCCTCCTGGGCGAGGGCGGTCCAGTGCGCCAGGCCGAAGAGGTTCCCTGTCGGGGCGTCCGGCCCCGCGCCGGCCGCCGGGTGCCAGCCGACGTTGTCCAGTGCTACGGCGAGGTGCAGCGGCTGTGGTGCGGTCATCGTGTTCTTCTCTCTCGTGTCTTTCGGGGTGCGGACGCGGTGGTTCGGTGCGACGGCGGCGCGGGCCGGTGTGCGGTTCAGTCCCGGGGGCTCAACCACGTCTCGACGGCGGCCGCGGTGGTCGCCGAGTGCTCCTCCAGTACGGAGAAGTGGTCGCCCGGGACGTCGGTGGCCTCGTGCGGCAGCCGCCAGAAGGCGCGGGTGCCGCCCGCGGGGTCGTCCGGAGTCCCGGGGAGCGCCGCCTCGGCGCGGAGCAGCAGCGTGGGGGTGGTGACCGGCCTCGGCTGCCAGGTGCCGAAGGTGCGGAGGTAACGTCCCATCGTGGTGATGCCGTTGTCGGTGAGCCCGAGGTCGAAGGCGTCGAACCGGTCGACCATTGCGTTGATCATGGCGGGCATCCACCACTCCATTCCCGGCAGGGACGCGGTGTCCATCGGGTAGGTGTCCACCATCGCCAGGCCCGTCGGCGGGGTGCCGCGCCGTTCGAGTTCCTCGGTCACCGCATGGGCGACGCAGCCGCCCAGGGACCGCCCCAGCACGGCGAACGGCCTCTCACCTACCAGGCGTTGTACCGCGTCGGCCTGCATGGCCACGAACGTCCGCACCGAGTCGGGCAGCGCGCTGTTTTCCGGATAGCCGGGCGCGGGGACGGCGAAGACGTCGCGTACGCCGTGCAGTGACTGGCCGAAGCGGGCGTACTCGTGCGGCCCGGACAGCGCGGTGAGGGCGGGGAAGCAGACCAGTGCGGTGCGTGCGTCGCCCTGGGCCAGTGCCACGGGTTCGGCGGCGTGGCGGGCACGGTCCGCCGGGCCGAAGGTGGACCTCAACCGCGAGGCGGCCACTGCCACTTCGGTGGCCGCGGCGATCTCCTGGGCGGCGCACAGCCGTAGGTAGAGCGCGGTGAGGGGCCCCTCGGCGGAGGCGGTCGGCCGGTGCCGTGCCTGCATGAGCTCACCCAAGTGCCGGGCGAGGGACGCGGGTTCGGGGTAGCGGATGGTGAGCGCCCCGGCGAGGGTCAGGCCCGTGCGGGCGGCGAGCCTGGTACGCAGTTCGACGGCGGAGAGCGAGTCCAGCCCCACTTCGACGAAGGCCCGGTCGGGCGCGACCGCGTCGGGTGTCGCGTGCCCGAGGACGGACGACACCTCCGCCGTGACGAGGTCGAGCAGTGCGTCGTCGAGCGCGGGCCCGGACAGCTCCGCGTGCCGCTCGGCCCAGCTCGGCCCTGCGGCGGGAGGCTCGGGAGCGGTGAGCAGGGGTGCGCCGGTCGTGCCGCGGGTCACGGTGGCGTCGAGCCAGTGGCGGCGGCGCTGGAAGGGGTAGGTGGGCAGGTCCACCGTGCGGGGCCGGTGGCCTTCGAAGACGGCCCGCCAGTCGACCGGCACCCCGTCCGCGTGGAGGCGGGCCAACGCCGTCAGCAAGGTCGTCGCCTCGGGCCGGCCGCCGCGCAGCAGGGGCACCAGGACGGCGGTCGGCGCCGCGTCGGGATCCTGGGTGGTCAGGATGTCGGCGGCCAGTCCGGTGAGGACGGCGTCCGGCCCGATCTCGACGAACCGGGTGGCTCCCGACGCGCGCAACTCCCGCACCACGTCGAGGAAGCGGACCGGTCGCCGGGCGTGCTCGGACCAGTGGTCCGCCGTGCCGAGTTCTCCCGCCGTGACGGGGGCTCCCGTCAGGTCGGAGACCACGGGGACGGCGGGCTCTTCGTACCGCAGCGCCTTGGCCGTGCGGTGGAACTCGTCCAGCATCGGGTCCATCCGGGGCGAGTGGAAGGCGTGGCTCACCCGCAGCCGGGAGGTTCGCCGACCGCGGGCCTCGAAGGCGGCGGCGACGGCGAGGACGGGTTCCTCGTCTCCGGAGACGACCACCGAGCGGGGACCGTTGACCGCGGCGATCGCGACGGTCTCCCCCGCCCCGGCGAGTTCCTCGGCGACTTCTTCCTCGGTCGCCTCGACCGCCGCCATCGCACCACCGGGCGGCAGCGCCTGCATCAGCCGGCCGCGCGCCGCGACCAGGGTGGCGGCGTCGTCCAGGGAGAGCACCCCGGCCACGTGGGCGGCGGCGAGCCCGCCGATCGAGTGCCCCGCGACGAGGTCGGGCCGCACGCCCCAGGTGTCCAGCAGCCGGAAGAGCGCGACCTCCACGGCGAAGAGGGCGGGCTGCGCGTACTCGGTGCGGTCGAGCAGTCCGCCGCGGGCGGCGGACAGCACGGCCTCGCGCACCGGATGGCCGAGGTGGCCCCCGCAGTGGCGGTCGAGCGCTGCGGCCACCTCGTCGAAGGCGCGGGCGTAAGCGGGGAACCGCTCGTGCAACTCCCTTCCCATGGCGGCCCGCTGGCTGCCCTGTCCGGTGAAGAGGAAGGCGGTGCGGCCGGTGCGTGCGGTGCGGGGAAGATCTTCCCCGGCACCGACGACGGCGGCCGAGGAGTGTCCGTCGGCCAGTGCCCGCAGCCCGGCGAGGAGCTCGCGTCGGTCCGCCGCGACGACGGTGGCGCGGTGCGGGTGCGCGGTGCGGGCGGTGGCCAGCGACCAGGACACGTCGAGCGGGTCGAGTCCGGGGCGAGTCTCCAGCAGCTCCGCCAGCCGGGCCGCCTGCTGACGCAGGGCATGCGCCGACCTGGCGGAGAGCAGCCAGGGCAGTACCCCGGTCGTGCGGGGCGCGGGGTCCTCGCCCGGCTCGCTCCCGTCCGTACCCAGAGAGTCCGTACCCCGAGAGTCCGTATCCGGAGAGTCCGCGGTCGGAGAGTCCGCGGCCGGTGCGGCGGGGGCCTCCTCGACGATCACGTGGGCGTTCGTCCCGCTCACGCCGAAGGCGGAGACGCCGGCCCGGCGGGGGCGTCCGGTCTCCGGCCACGGGCGGGCCTCGTCCAGCAGCCGCACCCCGCCGCCCGCCCACTCCACGTGGGGGGTGGGCGTGCCGACGTGCAGGGACTGCGGCAGGACGCCGTGGCGGATCGACTGCACCGCCTTGATCAGTCCGGCCACTCCGGCGGCGGCGGCCGTGTGCCCGATGTTGGACTTGAGTGAACCGAGCCAGAGCGGGGTGTCCTCGGACCGGCCGCTTCCGTAGACCTCCTGGAGCGCCTGGGCCTCGATCGGGTCGCCGAGGGTGGTGCCGGTGCCGTGCCCCTCCACCAGGTCGACATCGTGCGGGGCGAGATCCGCGGCAGCCAGTGCCTGGCGGATGACGCGCTGCTGGGCGGGCCCGTTCGGCGCGGTCAGCCCGTTCGACGCTCCGTCCTGGTTCACCGCGGAGCCACGTACCACCGCGAGCACCCGGTGGCCGAGCCGGCGCGCGTCCGACAGGCGCTCCACCAGCAGCAGGCCCACCCCCTCCGCCCAGCCGGTGCCGTCCGCCCCGGCGCCGTACGCGCGGCACCGGCCGTCCGGCGACAGGCCGCGCTGGCGGGAGAACTCCACGAAGCCGGCCGGGGTGGACATCACGGTCGCCCCGCCCGCGAGCGCGAGGTCGCACTCCCCCGACCGCAGTGCCTGTACGGCGAGGTGGAGCGCCACCAGCGAGGAGGAGCACGCCGTGTCCACCGTCACCGCCGGACCCTCGAACCCGTACGTGTAGGAGATGCGCCCCGACGCCACACTGGCGAGGTTGCCGATGCCGAGGTACCCCTCCAGTTCGGCCGGCACCTCGGCGAGGCGGTGCTGGTAGTCCTGGGCGGTCAGGCCGACGAAGACGCCGGTGCGGCTGCCGCGCAGGGAGTCCGGCGCGATCCCGGCCCGCTCGAACGCCTCCCAGGACGACTCCAGCAGCAACCGCTGCTGCGGATCGGTCGCCAGTGCCTCGCGCGGTGACATCCCGAAGAACTCCGCGTCGAAGTCGGCCGCGTCGTAGAGGAATCCGCCGTGCCGGGCGTAACTGGTGCCGGGGTGGGTGGGATCGGGGTCGTAGAGAGCTTCGAGGTCCCAGCCGCGGTCCTCGGGCCAGGGTCCGACCGCGTCGCCGCCCGCGGCCACCAGCTCCCAGAGCGCCTCGGGCGAGTCCACCCCGCCCGGCAGCCTGCAGCTCATGCCGACGACGGCGATCGGCTCCCGCAGGCCGGACTCGACCTCCCGCAAGCGCTTCTGCGCTTCCCGGTTCTCGGCGAGCGCGCGCTTGAGGTAGCTGCGCAGCTTCTCCTCATCGGCCACGACCGGTCACCTCCTCCATGGTCCGTGCTCCTGTGACGAAATACCCTTGGTGCAGCGCGAGTCGCTCACCCGCCGAACGGTCCTGGTTCATCGCGCCTCGCTGTCCATCAGCTCGAAGAGCTCTTCGTCGGTGGCCCCGTCCAGGTCGATCTCCTCGGCGTCCCCCTCCTCGGGCACGGGCCGGCCGGTGTCCCATCGGGCCACCAACGCGCGCAACCGGGCCAGCAGTTCGGTTCCGTCCGGGTCGAGGGGGCCGGTACCGGGAACGGCCTGTTCCAGCAGGGCGAGGGCGTCCGCCGCAGAACCTCGGCCCACCGCCGGATCCGCCGTCGGGGAAGAGGCGTCGGGCAGCAGGGTGGCGAGGTGCGCGGCGACGGCGGCAGGGGTCGGATGGTCGAAGACCAGGGTCGCCGGCAGCCGTACGCCGGTGGCGGCGGCCAGCCGGTTGCGCAGATCGACGGCGGTCAGCGATTCCAGGCCGAGCCCCTTGAAGGCGTGGTCCGCGCCGATCTCCCCGGTGTCCTCGTGTCCGAGCACCTCGGCCGTCTGGCGTACCACCAGGTCGAGCAGGGCCTCGGCGCGGGCCGCGGGTGACAGGGCGGCGAACCGGGACTCCGGGCCCTGCCGCTCCCCCCGGCCCTCCTCCTCGCCCTGGCCGCGGGCGAGGACGGAAGCGAGCGGCCCGGCGGCAGCCGTGCCCGCGTCCAGCCAGTAGCGCCGGCGCTGGAAGGCGTACGTGGGCAGATCCACGCGCTCCGCCCTGGCCGCCCGTCGGCCCTCGAACGCCGGGGACCAGTCCACCCGTACTCCGCGGGCGTGGACGACCGCGGCGGAGGTGAGGAAGCGGTCGAGTCCGCCGTGGTCCCGCCGCAGCGTCTCGGTCACCGCGACATCGGCGCCCCCGGTCTCGTCCACGGTGTCCTGGATGCTGCCGGTGAGCACCGGATGCGGGCTGACCTCGATGAAGACGGTGTACCGGTCGGCGAGCAGGTCCTTCACGACGGGGGCGAATCGAACCGTCTGCCGGATGTTGCGGTACCAGTACTCCGCGTCGAGCTCCCCGGGTCCGGCGAGCGCGGCGGTGACCGTCGACCAGAGCGGGATCTCGCCCTCGCGGGGCGTGACGAACGCGAGGCGTTCGAGGAGTACGTCCTTCACCTCGTCGATCACCGGCGAGTGTCCGGCGACGGTCGCCGCCCTGATCCGGCGGGCACGCTCGCCGCGTGCCTCGCATCCGGCGAGCAGTTCGTCGAGTGCCGCCTCGTCCCCGGCCACCACGGCGGCCGAGGGGCCGTTGACCGTCGCCACCGAGAGCCGTCCCGGCCAGTCCGCGATCCGTCGCTCGACCTCGGCGAGCGGCAGCGCCAAGGAGGCCATGCCCCCCTTCCCGACGAGGCCGGCCAGGATCAGGCTGCGCTCGACGACGATGCGGGCGGCGTCCTCCAGCGTGAGGATGCCCGCCACGCATGCGGCGGCCACCTCGCCCTGGCTGTGCCCGACCACCGCGTCCGGCCTCACGCCGTAGGCCTGCCACTGGGCGGCGAGTGCCACCAGTACGGCCCACAAAGCCGGTTGGGCCACGTCCACCCGGTCCAGGCCGGGTGCGCCCGGGGCCTCCCGCAGGACGTCGGTGAGCGACCAGTCGACCAGAGGTTCCAGCGCTCCGGCGCACTCCTCGATGCGCGCGGCGAAGGCCGGCGCGGTGTCGAGGAGCCCCTGCGCCATCCCGGCCCACTGCGATCCGTGGCCGGGGAAGACGAAGACCGTGCGGGTGCCTTCGGAGGCGGTTCCGCGGACGAGGTTCTCGGCGGGTTCGCTCCGTACGAGCGTGCTCAGGCCGTCCGCGAGGCCGTCACGGCCCGCGGCGACCACGACCGCCCGGTGGTCGAAGTGCGAGCGGTCGGTGAGGAGTGCGTGGGCGGTATCGGCGGTGGCCGGAATCCGGGCAGGACCGTCGAGCAGCTCCAGAAGGCGCGCGGCCTGGTCGGAGACGGCCTGCGGGGTCCGGCCGGAGAGCACCCAGGGCAACGGGGAGGCGTCCTCGGCGCGAGCGGTCTCGGGGGCCGTGTTCGGGGTGGTGTTCGGGTCGCTCGCCTCGGGGCCGGGCTGTTCGAGGATGACGTGCGCGTTGGTACCGCTCACGCCGAAGGAGGAGACACCCGCGCGCAGCGGCCGGCCGTCCGCCTGCCAGGGGCGTTCCTCGGTGAGGAGGCGTACCCCGCCCGTGGCCCAGTCCACGTCGGGCGAGGGCGTGTCGACGTGCAGGGTCCGCGGCAGCACGCCGTGCCGCATGGCCTGCACCATCTTGATGACGCCGGCCACTCCGGCGGCGGCCTGGGTGTGGCCGATGTTGGACTTGAGGGAGCCGAGCCAGAGCGGCCGGTCCTCGGGGCGCCCTGTGCCGTACGCGGCCATCAGCGCCTGGGCCTCGATGGGGTCACCGAGGGTGGTGCCGGTGCCGTGCCCCTCCACCGCGTCGACGTCGTGCGGGGCCAGGCCCGCGGTGGCCAGTGCCTGGCGGATGACGCGCTGCTGGGCGGGCCCGTTCGGCGCGGTCAGCCCGTTCGACGCGCCGTCCTGGTTCACCGCGGAGCCACGTACCACCGCGAGCACCCGGTGGCCGAGCCGGCGCGCGTCCGACAGGCGCTCCACCAGCAGCAGACCCACCCCCTCCGCCCAGCTCGTGCCGTCCGCCGAGGCCGCGTACGCCTTGACGCGGCCGTCGGGGGCGAACGCCCGGTGCCGGGAGGTGGCGACCATCCCGGACGGCGAGGCCATCACGGCGACTCCGCCCGCGAGCGCGAGGTCGCACTCCCCCGAGCGCAGTGCCTGCGCCGCGAGGTGGAGTGCCACAAGCGAGGAGGAGCACGCCGTGTCCACCGTCACCGCCGGGCCCTCGAACCCGTACGTGTAGGAGATGCGCCCCGAGGCCACGCTGGCGGCACTCCCGTTGTGCAGGTACCCCTCCAACTCCGGCGGAAGTTCCCGCAGTCGGGATGCGTAGTCGTTGTACATCACACCGACGAAGACGCCGGTGCGGCTGCCGCGCAGGGAGTCCGGCGCGATCCCGGCCCGCTCGAACGCCTCCCAGGACGACTCCAGCAGCAACCGCTGCTGCGGATCGGTCGCCAGTGCCTCGCGCGGCGAGATGCCGAAGAAGCCCGCGTCGAACTCGGCCGCGTCGTGCAGGAATCCACCGTGCTGGGTGTAGGTGCGGCCCGGCTCGTCGGGGTCCTCGTCGAAGAGGTTCTCGTTGTCCCAGCCACGGTCGGCGGGCCACGGGGTGATGGCGTCCCCGCCCTGGGAGACCAGGTCCCACAGGTCGTCGGGCGAGGCCACTCGGCCCGGCAGCCGGCAGCTCATGCCGACGATGACGACCGGGTCGTCCGCGTCCGCGGCCGGGGCGGTCACGGGTGCGGGGGCCGCCGGCTCGGGGTGTCCACCGAGCAGTTCGGCGAGGAGGAAACGGGCCAGGGACTGCGGGGTGGGGTGGTCGAAGACGAGTGTGGGCGAGAGCCGCAGCCCGCTCGCCGCACCCAGCCGGTTACGCAGGTCCACGGCGGTCAGCGAGTCGAATCCGAGGTCCTTGAACGCCCGGCCCGAGGCGATGGAGTCGCGGTCGGCGCGCCCGAGCACGGTCGCCGCCTCCGCGCGGACCAGGTCGGCGAGGAGCTCCTCGCGTTCGGCCGCCCCCAGCGGGAGGAGCCGCGCCGCGAGGGTGGAACCCGATGCCCCGGCGGTCTGGCGGGCGACCGGCCTGCGGGTCCGTACGACGTCGCGGAGGACCGACGGGATCTGTCCGGGCTCGGCGCCGTGGCGCAGGGCGACCGGCACGAGGAGCGCGTCGGCGGCCGCCCCGGCCGCGTCGAGGAGCGCGAGGCCTTCGGGGGTGGTGAGGGCGCGGGTGCCGTGGCGGGCGTTGCGCCGGTGGTCGGCGTCGTCCAGATGGGCGGTCAGCTCACCGCTCTCCTCCCACAGGCCCCAGGCGAGGGAGGTCCCGACCAGGCCGTGAGCCCTGCGGTACGCCACCAGGGCGTCGAGGAATGTGTTGGCAGCGGCGTAGTTGCCCTGGCCGGGGACACCGAGGACGCCCGCCGCCGAGGAGAACACCACGAACGCGGAGAGCGGGGCGTCCCGGGTGAGCGCGTGCAGGTTCCATGCCGCGTCGGCCTTGGGGCGCAGCACGGTGTCCAGCCGGTCGGGGGTGAGCGAGTCCACGACGCCGTCGTCCAGGGTTCCGGCCGCGTGCACGATCCCGGTGAGCGGGTGGGCCGCCGGGATGCCGTCCAGTACGGCCCGCAGGGCGTCCCGGTCGGCCGCGTCGGCGGCGGCGACCGTCACCTCGGCTCCGAGCGCGGCGAGTTCGGCCGTGAACTCCGGGGCGCCCGGCGCGGCAAGGCCGCGTCGGCCGGTCAGCAGCAGGTGACGTACGCCGTGTTCGGTGACGAGGTGGCGGGCCACCAGCTTGCCGAGGAGCCCCAGGCCGCCGGTGACCAGGACGGTGCCCTCGGGCGGTCCGAAGTACCACGTCCGCCCGGACTGCGCGGATTGCGTCGAAGCGGGAAGGAGCCGTGGGGCGTGGGCGGTGCCGGCGCGGAGCGCGAGCTGCGTCTCGCCCGTGCCGACGGCCGTCGCGAGCGCCGCCGCGAGGTCGGGCGCACCGGGTGACTCGCCCTGTTCGACGCGCTCGGTGTCGATGAGCAGGAAGCGGCCGGGGTGTTCGGACTGGGCCGAACGCAGCAGGCCCCAGACGGCGGCCGTGGTGAGGTCGGGCGACTCCGCGACGACGGAGACCGCGCCCGTGGTCACCAACGCCAGCGGCACGGAGTCCAGTTCGGGGTGGGAGAGCCACTCCTGGACGAGGGCGAGCACCCGCTCCAGGGTCGCCCGCGCCCGCGATGGCGGGGGTGTCCCGTCCTCCGGCCGGGGGTCGGCGGGCACTTCGTACAGGACGGGTCCGGGCAGGCTCCCGCCCGCACGGACGGCGGCGGCGGCTTCGGCGGGGTCGCGGAACCGCAGCGAGGTGTCCGGGTCCGCGTACCGCGACACCGCGCCCTCCGGCCGCAGGAGTACGAACGGCCCCGGGGCGGGCGCGGCGAGCGGGAGCGGGGTCCAGCCGAGACGGTACAGCGGTTCGACGGCCCCGGGACCGGAGGTGAGCCGGGCCGCCGCCACCGGGCGGTACACCAGGGAGTCGATGGAGACGACCGGAGTGCCCGCCGGGTCGGTCGCGTCCAGGGAGAGTCCGCCGTCGGCGGTGGGTGCGAGTCGTACGCGAAGGGCCGTCGCGCCCGAGGCGTGCAGCCGCACTCCGTTCCAGGCGAACGGCAGCAGCACCTCGTCCGGTCCGGCCTTCGGCAAGGCACCGAGGGACGCCGCGTGGAAGGAGGCGTCGAGCAGGGCCGGGTGCAACCCGAACTCACCTGCCGCCGACTCCTCCTCGCCGTCGAGCGCGACCTCGGCGAAGACCTCCTCGCCGAGCCGCCAGGCCGCGCGCAGCCCCTGGAATCGGGGCCCGTAGGCGACTCCGGAATCAGCGAGCCGGTCGTAGAGGCCGTCCAGCGGGAGCGCGGTGGCCCCCGGCGGCGGCCAGCTGCCCGGTGCGGCCTGGGACCGCGCGGGGCCTGCCGTACGGGAGAGGTATCCGGTCGCATGCCGGGTCCAGCCCTCGCCGTCCGCCGCGTCCTGGGGGCGGGAGTGGACGTTCACCGCGCGGCGGCCGTCCTCGTCGGGGGCGGCCACGGCCACCTGGATCTGGAGGGCCTCGTCGGCCGGCAGGACGAGGGGCGCCTCGATCACCAGCTCCTCGACCGTGTCGCGGCCCGCTTCGTCGGCGGCCCGTACGGCCAGCTCCACCAGGGCCGTGCCGGGGACGAGGACGCGGTCGAGCACCGCGTGGTCGGCGAGCCACGGGTGGGTACGGACGGAGACGCGCCCGGTCAGGAGGATCCCGTCGCCCTCGGCCGGCCGCAGCGACGCGCCGAGCAGCGGGTGTCCGGCGGCGCGCAGGCCGAGACCGGGGACATCGGCCGCCCGGGCGCTCGTGCTCTCCAGCCAGAACCGCTGCCGCTGGAAGGGATACGTGGGCAGGCCGGTCAGGTCGTCCGGGCCGGACGCGGCCGGACGCGGCCCGGCGAGCGCCGGGCTCCAGTCGACGGTGACGCCGTGGACCTGCGCCTCGGCCAGCGAGGTGAGGAAGCGGACCTGACCGCCCTCTCCCCTGCGCAGCGAACCGGTGACGACGGTCTCGGCGTCGGGGTCCACCGCTTCGGCGGTCTCCTGCACGGCGGAGGTCAGCACCGGGTGCGGGCTGGCCTCGACGAACACGTCGTGGCCCTCGGCGAGCAGCTTGCGGACGGCCGGTTCGAAGAGGACGGTCTGCCGGAGGTTGGTGTACCAGTACGTCGCGTCCATCGCGGTCGTGTCGAGCCAGTCACCGGTGACCGTGGAGAGGAGGGGGACTCCGGCGGCGCGCGGGGCGACCGGCGCGAGGGCGATCAGCAGCTCCTCGCGGATCGTCTCGACCTGGGCCGAGTGGGAGGCGTAGTCGACCGGGACCCTGCGGGTGCGTACGCCGTCCCGCTCGGCGGTGGCGATGAACTCGTCCAGGGCGGTGGGTTCGCCGGCGACCACCACGGCGGTGGGGCCGTTGACCGTCGCCACCGAGATGCGCCCGCCCCAGGGGGCGATGGCCGTCTCGGCCTCGGCCAGGGGCAGCACGACGGAGACCATCCCGCCGCCGCCGGAGAGCGCGCCGATCGCCCGGCTGCGCAGGGCGACCACCCGGGCCGCGTCCTCCAGGGTGAGAGCCCCGGCGACGTACGCGGCGGCGATCTCGCCCTGGCTGTGCCCGATCACCGCGTCGGGGCGCACCCCGTACGACTTCCACAGCTCGGCGAGGGAGACCATCACCGCCCAGAGCGCGGGCTGCACGACGTCCACCCGGTCGTGGTCGGGGGCGTCCTCGGCCCCGCGCAGTACGCCGGTCAGCGACCAGTCGGTCCAGGGCTCCAGCGCCCGGGCGCACGCGTCGATACTGTCGGCGAACACCGGTGCTGTGTCGAGGAGTTCGCGCGCCATGCCGGTCCACTGGGAGCCCTGGCCGGGGAAGACGAACACCGTGCGGCGCTCACCCCCGGCGGCCGTCCCCCGTACGGACCCGGGCGCGGATTCGCCCGAGGCGAGCGCGTCGAGCCCGGCGAGCAACTCCGCCCCGGTGGCGCCGACGACAACGGCGCGTTCCTCGAACGCGGTTCGTCCCGCGACGAGTTCACGTGCGACGGCGGCGGTGTCCGGTCCGGTGCGCAGGTACGTGGCGAGGTCGGCGGCCTGCTCCGCGAGGGCGGCGGAGGTGCGCGCGGAGAGCAGCAGGGGTACGGCGGCGGGCTCGGCCCCGTCGTGCGGCTCGCCGGCCTGTCCCGCGTCGGCCGGCGCGGGTTCGGGGGCTTGCTCCAGGATGATGTGGGTGTTGGTGCCGCTCATGCCGAAGGCGGACACGCCCGCGCGGCGCGGCTCCCCGGTCTCCGGCCACGGCCGGTGGTCCGCGAGGAGGGAGACGGCGCCCGACGCCCAGTCGACGTGCGGGGACGGCTCGTCCAGGTGCAGGGTCTTCGGGAGGACCCCGTGCCGCATGGCCTGCACCATCTTGATGACGCCGGCCACCCCCGCCGCGGCCTGGGTGTGGGCGATGTTCGACTTCACCGAGCCGAGCCACAACGGGGCTTCCTCGGTGTGTTCCTGGCCGTAGGTGGCGAGCAGCGCCTGCGCCTCGATGGGGTCGCCCAGGGTGGTGCCGGTGCCGTGCGCCTCGACGGCGTCGACCTGCCCGGCGGTCAGGCGGGCGTCGGCGAGCGCCTGTCGGATGACGCGCTGCTGGGCGGGGCCGTTCGGCGCGGTCAGCCCGTGGGAGGCGCCGTCCTGGTTGGCGGCCGTGCCCCTGATGACGGCGAGCACGCGGTGGCCGAGGCGGCGGGCGTCGGAGAGCCTCTCGACGAGGAGCAGCCCCGCGCCCTCGGACCAGCCGGTTCCGTCGGCGGCACCGGCGAAGGCCTTGCAGCGGCCGTCCGCCGCGAGCCCGTGCTGCCGGGAGAACTCCACGAAGGTGGAGGGGGTGGTCATGACGGTGACCCCGCCGGCGAGCGCGAGGTCGCACTCTCCGGAGCGCAGCGACCGTACGGCCAGGTGGAGGGCGACCGAGGACGAGGAGCAGGCCGTGTCGACCGTGACGGCGGGGCCCTCGAACCCGAAGGTGTAGGAGATCCGTCCGGAGGCGACGCTCGCCGCGTTGCCGACGACGATGTAGCCCTCCAGATCCTCGGGAACGGCTCCGACGGGGGGCGCGTAGTCGTTGCCGTTGCTGCCCACGAAGACGCCGGTACTGCTCCCGCGCAGGGTGTCGGGCCGGATACCGGCCCGCTCGAACGTCTCCCAGGCCGTCTCCAGCAGCAGCCGATGCTGCGGGTCGGTGGCCAGCGCCTCGCGGGGCGAGATGCCGAAGAAGTCGGTGTCGAAGTCGCCGGGGGACGCGAGGAACGCGCCTCGCCGGGTGGAGGAGGTGCCGGGGCGGTCCGGGTCCGCGTCGAAGAGAGCCGAGGTGTCCCAGCCCCGGTTGTCGGGGAAGTCGCCCACCACGTCGCCGCCTTCGGAGACGAGCCGCCACAGGTCCTCCGGGGAGTCGATCCCGCCGGGGAAGTGGCAGCCCATGCCCACGATGGCGACGGGTTCCTGGCCGCCTTCCTCGGCGTCGCGCAACTTCTTACGGGTCTCGTGGAGTTCGGCGGTGACCCGCTCCAGGAGATACCGCATCCGGCTGTCGTTCATGAATCCACCCTTCGTGCGGAGTGCCCGGTGCAGGGGAGGCCGAGCGGAACAGGCAGTGGGCCGAGCGCCCGGGGCCGGGCGGTCGGTGGTGCGTCGTCGGGGGCCGAAGGCGGGGGCGCGAGGGACCGGCTCCGGGCATGCGCTAGGAAATGCCGAACTCCTTGCCGATGAAATCCATCAGTTCGTCGTCGGTGGCGGACGAGAGGCCCGCGGCCACGTCCTGGTCGTCAGCGTCGGCCGGGCGGGGTTTTTCGTCGCCCGCCGCCAGCGCGGCCAGCCGGGCCGCCGCCTCCGCGCGTTCGGGTCCGCCCGGCTGCAGGGAGGCGAGCAGGGCCTCCAACCGGTCGAGATGTCCGGCGAGTTCGCTTACCGCGTCCTCCTGGGTCCGGTCTGCCGGGACGAGGCGTTCGTGGAGGAGCTCGGCGAGCGCGTGCGGGGTGGGGTGGTCGAACACCGCGGTGGTCGGCAGGTTGAGGCCGGTGTGCCGGTTGAGCCGGTTGCGCAGTTCCACGGTGGTGAGGGAGTCGAAGCCCTGCTCCTTGAAGCCCCGGTGGATCTCGACCGACCCGGCGGGCCTGCCGCCCTGGACCTCGCCGACCTGGGCCGTCACGAAGCGGAGCAGTAGCCTGCGGCGCTCTTGGTCGCTCGCGGCCGCGGCCAGCTCGGCCACCAGACCGCTCTGTCCGGGCTCGTCGGGCGAACCGGCCCCGGCGTCGGCAGGGGCGGTCGTCAGCTCCGCCAGCAACGGGTGGGAGCGGCCGGCCGCGAGAACCTGCCAGTCGGCACGGCAGACCACCAGATGGGTCTCGTCCCGGTCCAGGGCCTGTTCCAGTACGGAGACGGCGAGTTCGGGCTCCATCGGGAGCAGCCCGCCCCGCGCGTTGCGGTGGGCTCCTTCGTCACCGGCGATGCCGTCGCCCGCCCACTGGCCCCAGGCGATCGAGGTGGCGGGGAGCCCGGCGGCCCGGCGGGTGTGGGCGAGGGCGTCGAGATAGGCGTTGCCCGGGGCGTAGTTGCCCTGCCCGGGGGTGCCGGCGATCCCGGTGACTGAGGAGAAGAGCACGAAGGCGGACAGGGGGAGTTCGCGGGTGAGTTCGTCCAGATGGCGCGCGCCGAGCGCCTTGACCCGCAGGACCCGGTCGGCCCGCTCCGGGGTGAGGGCGTCGAGCAGGGCGTCGTCGAGTACGGCGGCGGTGTGCACGACCGCCGTCAGCGGGTGTTCGGCGGGCACCGCGGCCAGTACTCCGGCGAGCGCGTCGCGGTCGAAGACGTCGCAGGCGGCGAAGGTCACTTCGGCTCCCAGTGCGGTGAGCTCGTCGCGCAGGGCGTCCGCGCCGGGCGCGTCGCCGCCCCTCCTGCTGACCAGCAGGAGGTGGTCGGCGCCCTTGCGGGCCAGCCAGACGGCGGTGTGCCGGGCGAGCGCCCCGGTGCCTCCGGTGACGAGGACCGTGCCGCTCGGGGTCCAGCCGGCCGTACGGCCGCCGGGGGCGGCTTCCAGTGGTGCGGGGACGAGGCGGCGTGCGAGAAGGCCCTCGGGGCGCACGGCGAGTTCGGCTTCCCGGTGGCCTCCGGTGAGGGCGGCGGCCACCCGGCCGGCGGCGCGGGCGTCCGCACGTCCGGGCAGATCGACGACACCGCCCCATCCGGGGCTCTCCACGGCGGCGATCACGCCGAGCCCCCAGACGAGCGCACCGGTGGGGTCGGCCGTCCGGTCACCGGAGGTGGCGGCCACCGCCCCACGGGTGAGCGCCCAGAGCGGGGCCCCGGTACCGGCGCTCTCCAGCACCTGGAGAAGCGTCGTGGTGGCGGCCGCACCGCGCGGAAGGGCAGGCAGGTCCGGGTCCGTTCCGTGGTCGAGCGCGAGCAGGGACAGCACTCCGGTCACCGGCTCGGCCGGGGCCCGCCCGGTCGCTTCCGCGAGCAGCGCGGCGAAGGTGCCGCGGTCCGCCCGCAGGTCCGCCACCGGGACCAGGTCGACGCGCGCGCCGCCGCCGGTGAGGGCCTTCTCCAGGAGCGGCGCCCATGCGTCGTACGGGCGGTCGCCGTCGGTGGGCCCGGCCGGCACGAACAGGAGCCAGCGGGCCGGTCCTGCCGGGGCGGCCGGCTGGTCCGGTACCGGCTGCCAGCGCACCCGGTACCGCAGGCCGTCGGCCTCGGCGGCCCGTCCGCGTTCGCTCCGCCAGTGGGCGAGCCGGGGCAGGACGGTGCCCAACGCCTCGCGGTGTGCCGGTTCGAGGAGGCCGAGCGTGTCGGCGAGGGCGTCGAGGTCCTCTCGTTCCACGGGCTCCCAGAACCGGTCGTCCTCTGCGGGCACGGCAGAGGGGGCGCGGAGTACGGGTGCGTCCGCCCAGTGGCGGCTGCGCTGGAACGGGTAGGTGGGCAGTTCCACGCGGCTCGGCCCGGTAAGGCCGAGGACGGCGCTCCAGTCGACCGAGGCTCCCCGGGCGTGGGCGGCGGCGACCGCGGTCAGCGTGCTTTCCGGCTCGGGGCGGCCCCGGCGCAGCAGGGAGGCCAGGGCGGGCGGCGGTGTGGCCTCGGGGCGGTTGCCGGGCAGGGCCTCCTGGGTCAGCGCCGTGAGGACGGCGTCGGGGCCCAGCTCCAGGAAGGTGGTGACGTTGTCGCGTTCCAGGCGGCGGGCGACGTCGAGGAAGCGGACCGAGCCCCGGGCGTGCGCCGCCCAGTAGTCGGGCGTGAGCGGCCGTTCGGGGGTGAAGTGTTCGCCGTCGAGCGCGCTCAGCAGGGGGATGCGGGGCGGGAGGTGGGTGAGGCCTTCCGCCACCTCGCCGAGTTCGCCGGTCATCGGGTCCATGAGCGGGGAGTGGAAGGCGTGGCTGGTGCGCAGCCGGCTGGTGCGGCGGCCACGTGCGCGGAAGCGCTCGGCGGTCGCGAGTACCTCCTTCTCCTCACCCGATATCACGGTTGCGGTGGGTCCGTTGACGGCCGCGATGCCCACGGCGTCCGCCAGTCCTTCGAGTTCGGCCAGCACCTCGTCCTCGTCGGCCTCGACGGCGACCATGGCCCCGCCTTCGGGGAGCGCCTGCATCAGGCGTGCGCGAGCGACGACGAGCGCGGCGGCGTCTTCGAGGCCGAGCACTCCGGCGACGTGGGCGGCGGCGATCTCACCGACGGAGTGTCCGGCCACCACGTCGGGGTGCACGCCCCAGGACTCCAGCAGCCGGAAGAGCGCCACCTCCAGGGCGAACAGGGCGGGCTGGGTGTACAGGGTGCGGTCCAGCTCGCCCCCGTGGCCGGCGGGTGCGTCCGGGGCGCCGTGGATCACGTCGCGCAGCGGAGCCGACGCGTGCCCGGTCATGTGGGCATGGAGAGCAGCGCAGTTGGCGTCGAACGAGGTGGCGAAGACGGGGTGGGCCGCGTACAACTCCCGCCCCATGCCGACCCGCTGACTGCCCTGCCCGGTGAAGAGGAAGGCGACCCGGCCGTGGGCGGCGGCGTGGCCGCGTACGACTCCCTCGGCCGACTCGCCCCGGGCGACGGCGCGTACGGCGGTGCGCAGGGCGGCGGGGTCCGTGCCCACCAGCACGGCCCGGTGGTCGAAGGTCGGCCTCCGGGCGAGCGCGTACGCCACTTCGGTGGCGTCGGTCGCGCTCGGGTCCTTGTCGTGGCCGAAGAGCGCGGCCAGTCGGACGGCCTGATCCCTCAGCGCCTGCGGGGTGCGGGCCGAGAGGACCCAGGGCACGGGGCTGCCGGGCGCGGCCGGTGTGCGGGCGGGCTGCGGCGGGGCTGCGGGCGCCTCTTCGAGGATGAGGTGGGCGTTGGTACCGCTGATGCCGAACGCGGAGACGGCGGCGCGGCGCGGGCGGTCGACGGCCGGCCACGGGGTCTCGCGGGTGAGGAGTTCGACGGAGCCCCGGCTCCAGTCGACGTGCGGCGTGGGCCGGTCGACGTGGAGGGTCCCGGGCAGCGAGCCGTGACCGAGGGCAAGGGTCATCTTGATGACCGCCGATATGCCTGCCGCCGCCTGGGTGTGTCCGATGCTGGACTTCAGGGAGCCGAGCAGGAGCGGCCGGCCCTCGGGGCGGTTCTGTCCGTAGGCGTGGATCAGTGCCTGGGCCTCGATGGGGTCCCCGAGGGTGGTGCCGGTGCCGTGGGCCTCCACGGCGTCGACGTCCGCGGCGGTCAACCCGGCCGACGCGAGGGCCTTGCGGATGACCCGCTGTTGGGACGGGCCGTTCGGGGCGGTCAGACCGTTGCTGGCGCCGTCCGAGTTCACCGCGCTCCCCCGGACCAGGGCGAGCACCCGGTGGCCGTTCCGGCGGGCGTCGGAGAGGCGTTCGAGCAGGACGAGCCCCACCCCCTCCGACCAGGCGGTGCCGTCCGCCGCCGCCGCGAAGGGTTTGCAGAGCCCGTCCGGGGCCAGGCCGCGCTGCCTGCTGAACTCGGTGAACATGCCCGGTGCGGCCATCACGCTCACGCCGCCGGCCAGCGCGAGGTCGCATTCGCCCGAGCGCAGCGCCCGGACCGCGAGGTGGAGCGCCACCAGGGACGACGAGCAGGCGGTGTCCACGGTGAGCGCCGGGCCCTCCAGCCCGAGGGCGTAGGCGATCCGCCCCGAGGCGACGCTGACGGTCGCCCCCGTGAGCCGGTGGCCCGCACCGTCCCCGGTGGTCTCGTGCAGCCGGGGGCCGTACTCCTGCTGGGTCGCGCCCACGAAGACCCCGGTACCGCTGCCACGCAGTGCGGCGGGGTCCACCCCGGCCCGTTCCAGCAGCTCCCAGGAGGTCTCCAGCAGGAGCCGCTGCTGGGGGTCCATCGCTTCGGCCTCGCGGGGCGACAGGCCGAAGAAGTCGGCGTCGAACCGGTCGGCGTCGTGCAGGAACCCGCCCCGTGCGACGTAGGATCCGCCGGGCCGGTCGGGGTCCGGGTGGTGGAGGTCCTCGGGCCAGCCCCGGTTGACCGGGAAGCCGCTGGTCGCGTCGGTGCCCGCGACCAGGAGGTCCCAGAGCTGTTCGGGGGTGTCGGCGCCGCCGGGCCACCGGCCGGCGGTGGCGACGATGGCGACCGGATCGTCGTCGGACAGCGTTTCGCCGGGCGGCCGTACGACGTCCGGCGCGGCCTCCCGCCGGGACTCCGCCTCCAGGTGCCGGGCGAGCGCGAGGGGCGTGGGGTGGTCGAAGGTCAGGGTGGGCGTCAGCCGCAGCCCGCTCGCGTGGGAGAGCCGGTCGGTGAACTCCACAGCACCGAGGGAATCCAGGCCGAGCGCCTTGAACGTACGGTCCGTGTCGAGCCCGTCCGTGGAGGTGCTGCCCAGGACCTCCGTGGCGGCGGCGGTCACCAGTCGCAGGAAATCCGGGCGGGCGGCTGTGCCGGGCGCGCTCTCGACGTGCGGAAGCTCCCGTCCCGGCGTGGGCTCGGCCTGGCCTTCGGCCTGGAGGGCGGGGTCCCGCCCGGCGTCCGGCGAGGCGGTCCCGGCCCTCGTCGCGGTGGCGAACCGGAACGGCCGGCGCTGGAACGCGTACGTCGGCAGGGTGGCGCGCTCCGTGCGGTCGGTGCCGGCGAAGAAGCCGGACCAGTCGGCGTCCGTGCCTCCCGTGTGGAGTTCGGCGAGTCCGGTGAGCAGGGAGAGCCGTTCGGGCGTCCCGGGACGCAGCAGCGGCACCGCGGTCGCGGTGGTGTCGCCGTCCGCCGCCAGGATCGAGCGGGTCAGCGCGGTGAGGACGTTGCCGGGTCCCGACTCGACGTAGCCCGACACCCCCTGTGCCGTCAGCGTACGCACGGCGTCGTGGAATCGGACGGGGCGCCGGATGTGCTCGGCCCAGTAGTCGGGGGAGGTCAGCTCGTCCGGGCCGGCCGGCTGCCCGGTCGCGTCGGAGATCACGGTGAGGGTCGGCGGGCGGAAGAGGAGACCGGAGGCGATCCGCCGGAACTCCGCCACCGCGCCGTCCATGTGCGGGGAGTGGAAGGCGTGGCTGACCTTGAGGGCGCGGGTGCGGCGCCCTCGGGCGGCGAAACGTGCGGCAGCCTCCTCGGCCGCGTCGGCGTCTCCCGAAAGCACCACGGCCATGGGGCCGTTGACGGCTGCCAGGGCCAGGCGTCCCGCGTAGTCGGCGAGCACGGGGGCCGTTTCCTCTTCCGTGGCCTCCACCGCGATCATCGCCCCGCCGGTGCGGGCCTCACCCATCAGGCGCCCGCGCGCCGCGACGAGGGTGGCCGCGTCGGCGAGGGACAGCACCCCCGCGGCGTACGCGGCGGTGAGGCCTCCGACGGAGTGGCCGAGGACGAAGTCCGGCTGCGGAAGGTGCCGTTCGAGTGCCCGGTGGAGAGCCGCACCGAGGGCGAAGAGCGCGACCTGGGTGTATTCGGTGCGGTCGAGCAGAGCGGCTTCCGGGGTGCCGGGCGCGGCGAACAGGATTGCGCGCAGGGGTCGTTCGAGGTGGATGTCGAGGTGGGAGCACACCTCGTCCAGCGCCTCGGCGAAGACGGGTGTGGTGCGGTGGAGTCCGAGGCCGGCGCCGGGACGCTGGCTTCCCTGGCCGGGGAAGAGGAACGCGAGGGGACCGGCCGCGCGGGCGCGTCCGGTCACGGCGCCGGGGGTGCGGTGGCCCGCCGCGACGCCGTCCAGGGCTGCGAGCAGGCTCGTACGGTCGGCACCGAGGGCCACCGCCCGGTGGTCGAACAGGGCGCGGGTGGTGGCCAGCGCGTGCCCGATGCCGTCGGGGGTCGCCTCCGGGTCCGCCCGTACGTGCGCGGCGAGCCGCCTGGCCTGGGCCCGCAGGGCGGCCGGGTCGGCGGCGGAGAGCGTCCAGGGCAGGACGGACTCCGCGGGGGAAGCTTCCGTACGCGCGGCCTCCGTATGCGCGGCCTCCGCCCGGGGGGTGGCTCCGGCTCGGGGTGACGGGCGGACCGGCGTGGGCGGCTCGGCCAGCAGGACGTGGCAGTTGGTGCCGCCCATGCCGAAGGCGCTCACCCCGGCGATCAGCCGCCGGTCCGGCCGGGGCCAGGGGCCCAGGCGGCGCTGGACCCTCAGGCGCAGGGTGTCGAGCGGAATGCTCGGGTGGGGCGTCTCGTGGTTGAGGGTCGCCGGAATCCGCCGGTTCTCCAGGCTCAGCACGGTCTTGAGGAAGCCGGCGATCCCGGCGGCGCCCTCCAGGTGACCGATGTTGGTCTTCGCCGAGCCCACCACGAGCGGCGAGTCGGCGGCGCGGCCCGCGCCGTAGGCGGCGCCGAGCGCGGCGGCTTCCACCGGGTCCCCCACAGGGGTTCCGGTGCCGTGCAGCTCGACGTACTGGACCTCGTGCGGGTCGATGCCCGCCTCGTCCGCCACCCGCTCCAGCAGCTCCCGCTGGGCGTCGGCGCTCGGCACGGTGAGGGCCTCGGTCGCGCCGTCGTTGTTGACCGCGCTGGCGAGGATCACACCGTGCACGCGGTCGCCGTCCGCGAGGGCCGCGTCCAGGGGTTTGAGGAGGACGAGGCCGCCACCTTCGCCCCGTACGTACCCGTTGGCGCGGGAGTCGAAGGTGAACGAGCGCCCGTCCGGGGAGAGTCCGCCGAAGCGGGCGGCGGCCGAGGTGCTGTCGGGTGCCAGGACGAGGTTCACCCCGCCGGCCAGCGCGAGGTCGCAGTCGCCGTCCCGGACCGCCCGGTGGGCCAGGTGGAGGGAGACGAGAGCGGAGGACTGGGCGGAGTCGACGGTCAGGCTGGGGCCGCGCAGCCCGAGGTGGTAAGAGACCCGGTTGGCGAGCAGGCCCCGGTTGAGGCCGGCCAGGGTGTGCCGGGTGAGGGGCTCGGCATCCTCGCGGTGGCGCAGCAGCGCGTAGTCGTACGCCATCGCCCCCAGATAGACGCCGACCGGGGTCCCGGCGAGCGCACCGGGGACGATCCCGGCCTCCTCCAGCGCCTCCCAGGCGAGTTCGAGGACCAGCCGCTGCTGGGGGTCCATCTCGGCGGCCTCGCGCGGGGAGACCCCGAAGAACGTGTGGTCGAAGTGGTCGACCTCGTCCAGGAAGCCGCCGGGCAGATCCTCGTCGGAGCTGCTGCCGCTCCCCCGCCCGCCCGGGCCTGTCGGGCGGCGGTCCTCCGGGAGCGGGCGGACCGCGTCGGCCCCCTTGCTCAGCAGGTCCCAGAAGGACTCGGGGTCGGGGGCTCCGGGCAGCCGGCACGCCAGCCCGATCACGGCGACGGCCCGGCCCCCACCGTGGCCGGTACCGGCCGTGCGGTTGGCACCCTGACTGGTCATCGTCATCGCCGAGCCCTTCTCGATCGTCGCGCGGAGCATTGCCGGCGTCGCAGGTCCCGCTTTCCGCGGTCCTGGAATTCGGCGACCGGGCTGGAACGAGTCCGTGGAATTCTTCTCCAAGGGCTGCCAGTAACTCCGGTATCACCTCCCACATCCTTACCTCCAGGGCCCTCCGCGCCTACCCCTAGCCTCCCCCTATGACCTCCATCACCCCGCCTGGACCTGGTAGTTCATCACCTCACCACTGGTTCTGCCCCACTGCGGAAGCCACCCCTAGGGGCGCGGGGAATAGGGGTTCCGTTCCGGAAAAGGCCCGCCGTAGCGTCGAATGGAAACAATGCGAAAGCCTCACGATTCACCGACCCACCGATCCGGAAGGAATCAGCAATGGATTCACTGACCGAGGCCGTTCTCCGGGGAGCCTCACCCGAGGAGCTGGAGCGCGCCCCCGTTCCCACGGACTTCGTGGCCGCCCACATCCGGCAGGAGGACGTCGGCATCTTCGACGGTGTGGCCGACAAGGACGTACGCCGTTCGCTGAAGGTGGACCGGGTACCGATGCCCGAGCTGGCGCCGGACGAGGTGCTGGTGGCGGTCATGGCCAGCTCCATCAACTACAACACCGTCTGGTCGGCGACCTTCTCGCCCGTCTCGACCTTCAACGCGCTCAAGCGCTATGCCCGCACGGGTGGTTACAACGCCCGCCACGACCAGCCGTTCCAGGTCGTCGGGTCCGACGCGGCCGGCGTGATCGTACGCACCGGCGCCGGGGTCCGGCGCTGGAAGGTGGGCGACCACGTGGCGGTCAACGCGGCGGTGGTGGACGAACAGGACCCGGTGACGCATTCCGACGGCATGCTCGGTGCCGACCAGAAGGCCTGGGGGTACGAGACCAACTTCGGAGGTCTCGCGCACTACACCGTCGTACGGGCCAGCCAGTTGCTGCCCAAGCCGGCCCATCTGACGTGGGAGGAGGCCGCCTGCGTGCCGCTCTGCGGCGGGACCGCGTACCGCATGCTGGTCAGCGACCGGGGCGCCCGTATCAAGCAGGGCGACATCGTCCTGATCTGGGGTGCGACCGGTGGTCTCGGCGCGTTCGCGGTCCAACTGGTCAAGAACGGAGGCGGTATCCCGGTCGGTGTCGTCAACTCCGAAGCCAAGGCGAAGCAGTTGCGCAAGCTCGGCTGCGACGTGGTGATCAACCGCGAGGAGATCGGCATCGGCGGCGAGCCCGCGGCCGGAGCCGGGACGGTGGAACTGGCCAAGCGGCTCGGCCGGGCCATCCGGGCGGAGCTCGGCGAGGATCCGCACGTGGTCTTCGACCACGTCGGCCGGGCGACCTTCGGCATTTCGGTCATCGTCGCGCGACGCGGCGGCACGGTCGTCACCTGCGGCTCGAGTACCGGCTACGACCACAGCTTCGACAACCGCTACTTCTGGATGAACCTCAAGCGCATCGTGGGCAGCCACGGGATGAACCTCCACGAGGCTGCGGAGATGATGCGGCTGCTCAAGCTGGGCAGCATCGCGCCGGTCCTCTCCGAGGTGTACCCGCTGGCCGAGGTCGGCGAGGCGGCGCGCCTGGTGCAGACGAACAGCCACACCGGCAAGGTCGGCGTCCTCGCCCTCGCCCCCGAGGCCGGACTCGGCGTGACGGATCCCCAACTGCGCGCCCGGATAGGCGAGGAGCGACTCGGCCCGCTGCGTTCACCGCTCTTCCCGCAGCTCACCCCCACCCGGTGAGAGCTCCGGGCCGAACGCGCACCGCACCACCCGCGTCCGCCCCGGACGCGTGGACCGGAGCCCGCACACGTACCGCTCCACCCGCAACCGCCATGAGTGCCCCGAGCCGAACGCACCGGCGCCCACGCCGCAGCGACGAGAGGCCTGACACCCCATGACCGCCACCGCTTCCGCCACCGCCACTCCCACCGCCCCCACCGCCGGCTCTCCGGGGCGCCGCTCCGGCGCCCCGGACACCACGACGGGCGAGCTGCCTAGCCTCCCCGAAGTGCTGCGTCTGCGCGCCCGCACCCGGCCCGACGACCTCGCCTATGTCTTCCTCCGCAACGGCGAGAGCCCGGAGCAGACCCTGACGTACGGTCAACTCGACCTCGCCGCACGGTCCCGCGCGGCGGTGCTCGACGCCACGGGGCTGCGCGGCAGAGCCGTCGTCCTGCTCTACCCGTCCGGCCTGGAGTTCGTCTCCACGCTCCTCGCCTGCATGTACGCCGGTGTCGCGGGCGCTCCCGTCCAGGTGCCGACCCGGCAGCGCGGCCTGGAACGGCTGCGGCGCATCGCCGACGACGCGGGAACGACCACCGTGCTCACCACGGCAGCCGTCAAGAGCGATCTGGAGCAGCGCTTCGGCGGGTCCCCGGAGCTGGCGGGGCTCACCCTCCTCGCTTCCGACGCGCTCGACGTCCCGGCCGTCGAGGCGACGGACGGACCGCAGGGCGTCGAGTGGTCCGGGCCGCGGGCCGGTCCGGACGACACCGCTCTGCTCCAGTACACCTCCGGTTCCACGGGTGACCCGAAGGGCGTCCGCGTCACCCACGCGAACTTCCGCAGCAACGTCGCCGAGACGGACCAGCTGTGGCCCTGCCGTGCGGACAGCGCCGTCGTCAACTGGCTTCCGCTCTTCCACGACATGGGGATGCTGTTCGGGGTCGTCCTGCCGTTGTGGGCGGGGATTCCGGCCTATCTGATGGCCCCGGAGGCGTTCATCCGGCGGCCGTCACGCTGGCTGGAGGCGATCTCCCGGTTCCGGGGCAGCCACACCGCCGCGCCGAGCTTCGCGTACGAGCTGTGCGTGCGGGACGCCGCCGACAGCGGCCTTGCCGAGGGGCTGGACCTGTCCTCGCTCCGGGTGGCGGCGAACGGGGCCGAGCCGGTGCGATGGGACACGGTGCGCGCCTTCACCGGGACTTTCGCCCCGGCCGGCTTCCGGCCGAGCGCGATGTGCCCCGGTTACGGCCTGGCGGAGAACACTCTGAAGGCCACCGGCAGCCGGGAGGACCGGGAGCCCACGCTCCTCGTCCTGTCGGCCCAGGCGCTGCGCGAGGGCCGCGCACGGCTGATCACGGCACCTCGGGGGCCCGAGGAAGACCTGGTGTCCTCCGCACGCACGGTGCACGCGGTGGGCAGCGGCACCACGGTCGGCGCGACCACGGTCCGGATCGCGGACCCGGAGAAGCTGACCGGCCTGCCGGACGGTTCGGTGGGCGAGATCTGGGTCAACGGTCCCTGCGTCGCGGACGGTTACCACGGGCGGCCCGCGGAGAGTCTGCGGACCTTCCGGGCACGGCTGGTGGGCGAGGAGGACCTGGGCACCTGGCTGCGCACCGGCGACCTCGGCTTCGTGCACGAGGACGAGCTGTTCGTGACCGGCCGCCTGAAGGACGTCATCATCCGCAAGGGCCGCAACTACTATCCGCAGGACATCGAGGTGTCGGCGGAGAGCGCCGACCCGGCGCTGCAGCCGAACTGCGCGGCGGCGTTCTCCGTGGACGACGGGGCGGCCGAGCGGCTGGTGCTGGTGGTCGAGGCGGACGGCCGTGCCCAGCGCGACGGAGGTGCGGAGGGCCTGCGCGACCGCGTGCGGGCCGCCGTGCTCGACGGGCAGCGGCTGGAGACGGACGAAATCCTGCTGGTGAGACGCGGCTCGCTGCCGAAGACGTCGAGCGGGAAGGTGCAGCGCCGCGAGACGCGACGCCGTTATCTGGACGGCGAGTTCGAGGTGCGAGCGATCCCGTCGTCCGTACCGGAGGCATGATGAGCACCGGTGCGGCGGACACCCGCGCGACAGGGACGCGTACGGACGGGGGCGCGGCGGGCACGGTGGCGGCCGGCGTCCCGGGGAAGCTGCGGGCGGCGGCGCCGGTCCCCGGCTCCCGTGTACTGGGGGTCGGCGCCTACCGGCCCGCCCGTGTGGTGGGCAACGACGAGGTCGCGGGGCCGATCGATTCGAGCGACGAGTGGATCCGGCGCAGGTCGGGCATCGCCTCCCGGCGGTTCGCCGCCCCGGACGAGACGGTCGTCGGCATGGCGGCAGCCGCCTCGGTGAAGGCACTGGCCCAGGCGGGCATCGCTCCTTCGAGCGTGGACACGGTGCTGCTGGCTTCGATGTCCCACCGGGAGCAGTCGCCGCCGGCCGCTCCCCGGGTCGCCCACCTCATGGGGGCGGCGTCGGCGGGCGCCATGGACGTGGGGGCGGCGTGCGCGGGGTTCTGCCACGCGCTCGCGGCGGCCGACTCGCTGATCAGGTCCGGCAGCAGCAGATACGTCGTGGTGGCGGGCTCGGAGCGGATGTCCGACATCGTCGACCCGACGGATCGTGGGACGGCCTTCCTCTTCGGGGACGGCGCCGGCGCGGTGGTGGTCGGCCCGGCGGCCGAGCCCGGGATCGGGCCGGTCGTCTGGGGTTCCGAGGGCGGGCGTCAGGAGGCCATCGCCCACTCGTCGCCGTGGCCGGCGGTCGGGACGGCGGCGGCCGGCGCACCGCCCGCCCTGCGGATGGACGGCCCCGCCGTCTTCCGGTGGGCGGTCGCGACGGTGCCGAAGACGGCACGGGCCGCGCTCGACGCGGCCGGTCTGACCCCGGACGACCTGGCCGCGTTCGTGCCGCACCAGGCCAACCTGCGGATCATCGACGGGGCGGCCGCGGCACTGCGGCTGCCGCCCCATGTGGTGGTCGCCCGGGACATCGTGCGGGCGGGCAACACCTCCGCGGCGTCCATTCCACTCGCCATGGAGGAGTTGCTCGCCCGGGGCGCGGTGCCCCGGGGCGGCCTGGCTCTGCTGGTGGGCTTCGGTGCCGGACTGGCGCACGCGGCCCAGGTGGTGGCACTTCCGTGACGGAGGAGGTCAGGACAGCCAGGGGGTGGTGAACGCCTGGACGGCGGAGCCGTCGGCATCGGCCACCTTGATCCCGGCGAGTTCCCGGGCGAGGCCGGAGGTCTGCACCCGGAACGCGGGCCGCTCGGCGGTGAGTACGTCCACCACGGAGGCCGCCGCTTCGGCCGAACTCTGCGCCTGGTCGAAGAGGCCCTCCGTGGTGGCGAGGTACGCCTTGAACGCGGCCTCGTACGGTCCGGCGGCCTCGGTGAGACCCGGCACGGACGGACCGAGGGAGGCGACGAACTCGCTTGCCACAGGCCCCGGTTCGACCACGGAGACCTGCACCCCGGCGCTTGCGGCGACCGGTGCGAGCGACTCCAGGAAGCCTTCGACGGCAAACTTCGCCGCGCAGTACGCCTCGTTGAAAGGCTGGCCGATCAGGCCGCCGAGGCTGCTGACGGTGATGACCCGGCCACCGCTCGCGCGCAGATGCGGGAGCGCCGCGAGTGTCACCTCCACGACCCCGAAGAAGTTCACCTCCATCACGGCACGGAACGGCTCGATGCCGATCTGCTCGACGGTGCCGAGCTGGCCGACTCCGGCGTTGTTGATCACGGCGTCCAGCCGCCCGTGCTCGGCGACCGCCCCGGAAACGGCTTCGGCGACGGATGCCGGGTCCGTCACGTCGAGGCGCGCGACCCGGACACGCGTCGCCACGCCGGCAGCCTCCGCGGCGGCGCGCAGGGCGCCGGCCCGGCCGGTGTCGCGGAGGGTCGCGACGACGTCCCAGCCTGCCTCGGCCGCGGCGACCGCGGTGGCCAGGCCGATACCGGAGGACGTGCCGGTGATGAGGACGGTACGACGGTCGGTCATGGGACCTCCTGCGAGATGCGCGTTCGGCGCGTCGGTTCGTACGCGCGGTCGCGCGGGCGGGTGCGGGACGGCTCCGCCCCGCGCCGGGACACGGGGTCCGGTGCGGGGCGGGCGGTTCCGGGGATGCGGTCCACCGTGTCACCGGCGCCGTGAGGGGCCAACCCCTATTTCCGGTGCCCCCTATGGGTTGTCCCGCAATTCGTGGCGGATCGGTGCGCGGCGTCGGATGCGGTGCGTCGCAAGGCGGAGGGGCGTCCGCATACTGGATGCAGCGGGACGTTCCGACACCGCGGCGAGGTGCCGTAGCTGTCGTCGCGCACCCGCCAGGAGTTGCGGGACAGCCCTTGGCG
>NZ_JBHWZJ010000050.1:0-30604 GCF_042728415.1 Streptomyces sp. NPDC060198
ACGCTCCAAGGAACGTCGCGGGGTGCCGGTGGTGCTCGGTGCGGCGCCCGGCCGCCCACTCGGCCGGACCACCCGGCCGACCGCTCAGCCGTCCGTGGCGATGGCGGCGAGGACGTTCATCCGCCCGGCCCGGAAGGCCGGTACGAGGGCGGCGAACAGGCCGACGAAGGCGGAGGCGACGAAGACGGTGATGATCGTCGGCCAGGGGATCTCCAGCGCGTTGAGTCCTTCCAGCGCGAGGAGTTGCTGGGCGGAGGCTCCCCAGCCCATGCCGAGGCCGAGGCCGAGCAGGGCACCGAAGAGGGCGATGACCACCGACTCCAGGCGGATCATCCGGCGCAGCTGCCGGCGGGAGAGGCCGATGGCCCTCAACAGGCCGATCTCCCGGGTGCGTTCGACGACGGAGAGAGCGAGGGTGTTCACCACGCCGAGCACCGCGACGACGATGGCGAGCGCGAGCAGGCCGTAAACGATGTTGAGCAGTTGGCCCACCTGGTCCTGGAGGTCTTCCTTGTAGTCGGCCTGGTTGCGGGGCTGGTAGACCGGGTAGGGCGCGAGGGCCTTCTTCAGCGCCGCGTAGGCCGTCTCCTCCTGGCCGTCCTTCGCCTGCGCGAACATCAGCAGGCTGTCGGGGAGTTGGTCGGCGGCGATGTACTTGGCGGCGGTGGCGCGGCCGATGTACTTCGCTCCGCCGTCGATGCTGGTGTCGTCGGACATGACGGCGGCGACCGTGAGCTTCGCCGTACCGCCGGCCTTGAACGCCACGTCGAGGGAGTCGCCGACCTTGACGCCGTGCTTCGTCGCGTAGTCCTCGCCGACGGCGACGGCGTCCTCGGCGTAGGCGGCGGCGAGGTCGCCGGAGAGGACCTCGCGGTGCACGTCCTGCTGGTAGCTGGAGTCGGCGGCGACCAGGCCGTCGTCGTCCTTGCCGCCGTCCGGGGAGGTCAGGGTGGCGTTGAGGTAGGTGTAGTGGGTGACGTGCTCCAGGCCGGGGACGGCCTCGATGGCCTTGGCGGCCTGGGGCACGATCGGCTGGCCGTCGGCGGTCTGCACGATGAAGTCCGCGCCCACCGACTTGTCGAGTTCGTCGCTGACGGAGGCGACCATGGACGCGCCGACGACCGAGAGGCAGGCCACCAGGGCGAGGCCGATCATCAGGGCCGCGCCGGTGGCTCCGGTGCGGCGCGGGTTGCGCAGGGCGTTGCGTTCGGCCATGCGGCCGACCGGGCCGAAGAACCGGAGCAGGACCGCGCTGAGCGCCCGTACGACGACTCCGGCGAGGAGCGGGCCGATCACGATGAACCCGAGGAGGGTGAGGACCACGCCCGCACCGAGCAGGACCGATCCGCCCTTCGCCTCGTCCGCGCTCGCCGTGGCCCAGAGGGCTGCGGCGCCGGCGCCGGTGAGGAGGACGCCGAGGGCGGCGCGGACGCGTCCGGCCTGGCCGTCGGCGGGGGTACCGGCGTCCCGCAGGGCGGCCATCGGCGACACCTTCCCGGCACGCCGGGCGGGTACGTAAGCGGCGAGCACGGTGACGACGATGCCGAGCGCGAGGCCGACGACGGGGGTGGTCCAGGCGACGGTGAGGTCGTCGGTGGACAGCTCCATGCCGACGGCGCCCATCAGCTGCATGAGGCCGACCGCGAGCCCGACGCCCGCCGCGACGCCGAGGACCGAGCCGACGATGCCGAGGAGGAAGGCTTCGACGAGTACGGAGCGGTTGACCTGGCGGCGGCTGGAGCCGATGGCGCGCATCAGGCCGAGTTCGCGGGTGCGTTGGGCGACCAGCATGGAGAAGGTGTTGACGATGAGGAAGATGCCGACGAGGAAGGCGATTCCGGCGAAGCCGAGCATCGCGTACTTCATCACGTCGAGGAAGGACCCCATGGAGTCCTTGCCGTCCTCGGCCGATTCGGCCTGCGTCTTCAGGGTGTAGAGCGAGGTGTCGCCGAGCGCCGTCGCCACGTTGGCCTTCAACTGGGCGTCCGAGACGCCGGGTTCGGCGGTGACGCTGATCATGCTGTACGAGTCGGGGCGGCCGAGGAGCTTCGTCTGGGCGGTCTCGGTGTCGAAGTAGGCGATGGCCGCGCCGGGGTTGGTGACGGTGAACTCGGCGATACCGACGATCTTCGCCCGGAGGTCACCGGCCGAGGTGATGGTGCGCAGCTCGTCGCCGAGCTTCAGGCCGTGCTTGTCGGCGGTGCCCGAGTCGATCATCATCTCGGTGGGTCCGCGCGGCGCGTGGCCCGAGCTGATCTTCATCGAACGCAGGTCGTTGCGCGTCCAGTTGCCCGCGATGGTCGGGGCACCGGTCTCCGGGCTGAGGTTCTTGTCGTGACTGTCGACGAGCGTCACCTGGACGGTGGAGACCTGGCCCTCGGCGTACTTGACGCCCTCGGCCTTCTCGACCTGCGCGAGGAGCGAGGCCGGCATGGTCTCCGGCTTGCCGTAGTCCGGTACGGCGTCGGGCTCCTCGGCCGACTTGAGGCCGACCGAGACGTCCGGCGCGGAGACCGTGAAGAGCTTGTCGAACGTCGTGTTCATGGTGTCGGTGAAGACGAGCGTGCCGCAGACGAAGGCCACCGACAGCAGGACGGCGACGGCCGAGAGGGCCATCCGCCCCTTGTGCGCGAGGAAGTTGCGCAGCGAGGTCTTGAAGACGGTCATGACGTCCGCCCACGGGTGTCGAAGTTCTTCATCCGGTCGAGGACCTGGTCGGCCGTGGGGTTGCGCATCTCGTCGACGATCTTGCCGTCCGCGAGGTAGAGCACCCGGTCCGCGTAGGACGCGGCGACCGGGTCGTGGGTGACCATGACGATGGTCTGGCCCAGCTGGTCCACGGAGGTGCGGAGGAAGGAGAGCACCTCGGCGCCGGCCCGCGAGTCGAGGTTTCCGGTCGGCTCGTCGCCGAAGATGATCTCGGGCCGGGCGGCCAGCGCGCGGGCGACCGCGACGCGCTGCTGCTGGCCTCCGGAGAGCTGCGTCGGCCGGTGCTTCAGCCGGTCGCCGAGGCCCACGGTCTCCACGACCTGCTGGAGCCAGGCGGCGTCGGGCTTGCGGCCCGCGATGTCCATCGGCAGCGTGATGTTCTCCAACGCGTTCAGCGTCGGCAGCAGGTTGAACGCCTGGAAGATGAACCCGATGCGGTCGCGGCGGAGTTGGGTGAGCTTCTTGTCCTTGAGGCCGGTGATCATCGTCTCGTGGAGGAAGATCTCGCCGGAGGACACCGTGTCGAGACCGGCCAGGCAGTGCATCAGCGTCGACTTGCCGGAGCCCGACGGGCCCATGATCGCGGTGAACTCGCCGCGTGCGATGTCGACATCGACGTGGTCGAGGGCGACGACCCGGGTCTCGCCGGTGCCGTACGCCTTCACCACCTGACGTGCTCGCGCTGCCACGGCAGTCCGTTCTCCGGCGCCCCCGTGCCTGGGATTGGTCACAGCCGTCGTCACGATTCTCTCCTCCGGGGTCGGGCGTACACCGCCCTGCGAACGCGGTGGACCCCACCCGTCCACCGTCACCGGCCGCACTCCGCGACCTGATGAATACGCTAGGGAATGACGTGCCCCGATCACGTCGTCCACGGGGAGGACCGTCCCCTTGGGCGCTGGGGGGAGGTTCCCCTAGGGGTTCGCGGAACAGGCCTCGTCCTGGAGACGGTGGGGGTAACCCCCCTCGCCCTGGAGACGGCGGGAGGGGGAACCCCCCGGTCGTCCGCCGGCCGGCGCCTCCCCGGGCTCGTACGGCGGCGCGCCCGTGGGGCTCCGTGCCGCCGGGCTCACGGGTGGCTGCCGGTGGGGACCGGCTCGTGCCGTGCCGTCCGGTCCTCTCCGGGCAGCAGGAGCGGTGTGGCCAGGATGAGCAGCCCCGCGACCGCGAGAGCGGTGCGCGGCCCGGTGACGTCAGCGAGCAGCCCGGCGAGTGCGGTGAGGACGGCGATGGACGCCTGCTGGCCGATCGACCATGCCGTCAGGGTGCGGGCGACGAGATGCTCGGGGGTGTGTTCGAGCCGGTAGGTGGCGAGCACCGGGCCGTACAGGCTCATGTTGACGATGATGGCCAGCTCGACGGCCATCACGGTGACGAGGCCGACGACACCCGGGCCGACGAAGGCCAGGCCGATCAGCCAGACGGCACGCAGGGTGCCGACGATCCGGAAGACCCGGTGCCGGCCGAAGCGGGCCACGACACGGCGGGCCAGCCGGGAGCCGATGAGCCCGCCGAGGCAGGGGGCGGCGAAGGCGAGGGCGTACTGCCAGGGCGGGAACCCGAGCGTGCGGAGCAGGAGCACGGCCAGCAGCGGTTCGGTGGCCATGATCAGCCCGCCGACGACCACCTGGTTGAGGTAGAGGGGCCGCAGAACGGGGTGGCCCATGAGGTGCCGCAGGCCGTCGAGCGGTGCGCCCGCCCCGAACGGGCTCTTTCCGGTCGCTCGCGGTGCTTCTTCCCGGCCGCGAATCGCGGTGATGCCCAGCGCGGAGAGCAGGTAGCTGAGCGCGTCGGCCACCACGGTGGTGACCGGCCCGAACAGGCCGATCGCCGCCCCGCCCAGCGGCGGCCCGACCGCGATGGAGCTCCAGTTCGTGGACTCGAACCGGGCGTTGGCGACGAGCAGGTCGTCCGGTCGCACGAGGGCCTTGAGGTGGGCGCCGCTCGCCGCGTTGAAGGCGATCTTGGCTGCGGCGACCACGGCCGAGACCACGAAGAGCTGGACGAGACCCAGCCGTCCGAGGGCGTAGGCGACCGGGATCGTCGCCATGGCCGTGCATCTGGCCAGATCCATCATGATCATGACCGGGCGCTTGCGCCGGATCTCCACCCACGGCGCGAGCGGCACCGCGATCAGCGCACCCACCGCCGGCCCCACTGCGGACAGTGCGGACACCTCGGCGGGGCCGGCGCGCAACGCCAGCACGGCGATCAGCGGCAATGCCCCGAATCCGAGCCCGGACCCGTACGCGCTCACCGCGTACGACGCCCACAGCCAGCCGAACGGCCGGCCCAACCGCGTTCTGCCCATGCCCAGCACACTCCCCTTGAGGACCCGTTCGAACAAACCGACGTTGACCCGGGAGAGACAATCGGGCGCGACCATCGCAGGTCAAACAACCGGCGGACCGGAAATCCACAACCATCGGTTGTTCAGCAAGCCTGTCCGGCCATTCCTGTCGGACAGGCCTAAGGTGGGTCGGCGTGGACCTCGAAGCAGTACGCACCTTCGTCGCCGTCACGGAAGCGGGCCAGTTCCGGCAGGCCGCCGCCGACCTGTCCATCACCCAGCAGGCCGTCTCCAAACGCGTCGCCGCGCTGGAGCGCGACCTGGGCGTCCGGCTGTTCACCCGCGCCCCACGCGGCGCCGAACTCACCATCGACGGGCGGGCGTTCCTGCCCCATGCGCGCGAGCTGCTGCGCGTCGCCGAGCGTGCGCGCGCGTCCGTGCGCCCCGGCAGCCGTCCGCTGCGCGTCGACGTGATCACCTCGCGCAGCGCGCAGTCGGGCCTGATGCGCGACTTCCATCGCGCGCACCCCGGTATCGAGCTCGACGTGATGATGCTGTTCGACATCGAGACCGCCGTCACCGCCATCCGGTCCGGTGCGATCGACGCGTCCTTCCGTGCGGTCGCCGCGCCCGGCCGGCCCCTTCCCGAGGACATCGTCTCCGTCCGGGTCCTCGACGAGCCGCTCCAGCTCCTCACCGGCCCCGCCCACGCACTGGCGGACGCCCGGTCGGTGACCGTCGCCCAGCTCGCCGGGCACCGGATCTGGATGCCCGGTCTCACCCCCGGTACCGAATGGGCCGCCTACTACGACGACCTCGTCGCCGAGTTCGGCCTCACCATCGAGGCGACCGGCCCCAACTTCGGCTCCGACGCGCTCCTCGACACCATCGCCGACACCCCGGCCCTGGCCACCTTCATGGGCGAGCACTCCCGCCTCATCTGGCCCGCCGGCCACGGCCTGCGCCGCATCCCGGTGACCGGTCCGACGCCCGTCTACCCGCACTCGCTCCTCTGGCATCGCGACAACCCCCACCCGGCGCTGGCCACCCTCCGCGCCCACCTCGCCACCGCGACGGCCGGCCACGGTGCCGCCGGGACCTGGGTGCCGGACTGGGTGCTCGCGCACTGAGCGCCCCGCGCGCCGAGCGCACCCGCCGCAGAGAGCGGCAGACCCCGTGCCGAACGGAGTGAGACAGTGGTCCCCGGCAGATACGTGCAGGGGGAAGGAATGTCTGTGGGCGCCACGAGCAACCCGGACGGCACCGACGCGGGCCGCGACCCCGCCACCGCCCCGGATCCGGCGGCGTCGCCGCGTCCCCCCGTGCCCCGGGCCGTCGTCGCGGCGCTGATGGTGGCGATGGCGCTGGCCGCCGTGGACGGCACGATCGTCTCCACGGCGGTACCGCAGATCGTCGGCGACCTCGGCGGGTTCACGGTGTTCTCGTGGCTGTTCTCCGGCTACCTGCTGGCGGTGACCGTCACCCTGCCGGTGTACGGGAAGCTCTCCGACACCTTCGGCCGCAAGCCCGTGCTGGTGGCCGGAATCGTGCTGTTCGCGGTGGGTTCGCTGCTCTGCGCGTCCGCGTGGAACATGACGGCGCTGATCGCCTTCCGGGTCGTCCAGGGTCTGGGCGGCGGGGCGCTCCAGGGGACGGTGCAGACCATCGCGGCCGATCTCTTCCCGCTCAAGGAGCGCCCGAAGATCCAGGCCAAGATATCGACGGTCTGGGCGACTTCGTCCGTGGCGGGGCCCGCGATCGGCGGTCTGCTCGCCACGTACGCGGACTGGCGCTGGATCTTCCTGGTGAACCTGCCGGTCGGCGCCCTGGCGCTCTGGCTGGTGGTACGCCACTTCCACGAGCCGTCCCGCCCGCGCCCCGCCACGGCGACCCGGATCGACTGGGCGGGCGCGCTCGGCATCTTCGCCTCCACCGCGCTGCTGCTGACCGCCCTCGTGCAGGGCGGGGTCGCCTGGGACTGGTTCTCGGTACCGTCGCTGACCCTGTTCGGGGCGAGCGTGGTGCTCGCCGCACTGACGGTCGCGGTGGAGCGGCGCGCGGTCGACCCGATCGTGCCGGGGTGGGTGTGGCGGCGGCGCCCGATCGCGGCGGTCAATCTGGCGCTGGGCGCGATGGGCCTGCTGATGGTGGCGCCGACCGTGTTCCTGCCGACGTACGCGCAGTCGGTGCTCGGGCTCGGGGCGATCCCGGCCGGCTTCGTGCTCTCGGTGATGACGCTGAGCTGGCCGGTGTCGGCGGCCCTGTCGAACCGGGTGTACGGGCGGATCGGGTTCCGCTCCACCGCGATGATCGGCATGGGCGGCGCGCTGCTGGTGCTGCTCGCGTTCCCCGCGCTGCCCTACCCGGGGGCGGTGTGGCAACCGGTCCTGATCATGCTGCTCCTCGGCGCCTCGCTCGGGCTCTTCCAGCTCCCGCTGATCGTGGGCGTCCAGTCGACGGTGGGGTGGGCCGAGCGCGGTACGACGACGGCCTCCGTCCTCTTCTGCCGCCAGCTCGGCCAGTCGGTGGGCGCCGCCCTCTTCGGCGCCGTCGCCAACGCGACCCTGGCGACCCGGCTCGACGGCACCGCCGGCTTGCCCGGTGATCTGGACTCCGTCTCGCGCGCGCTGGAGGACCCGGGCGCGCTGACGGCCCGCGCCGCCGACACCCTGCGGCGGGCGGTGGACGCGGCGGTCGACCATGTGTACCTGGGCGCGGCGGCGGCTGCCGCCCTGGCCCTGCTCGTCCTGCTCGTGGTGGCCCCGAAGCGGTTCCCGGTGGTCGCCGATGAGCCGGCCCAGAGCGCGGGCGGGCACTGAGGCACCCGGCCCGCTCCCCGCACGCCCCGGCCGGTCGTCGCGCCTTCCGGCCCGCTCACCGCGCGCCCAGGCCGGGCGGCGCGCATTCCGCCGATTCGCGCAAGGTCGCCAACTGGCCTATTTGCAGCGGCACTTCGGCCATTCTTGACCAACCGCTCGCTACCCGTGAGTAACGTCGCCACGATGCCACCAGCAGTCCCGTCCGCGTGCCTTGCAGTCCCCCTCGTACCGGCTCGTGCAAGGAGCAGCACTGCCCATGTCTCACGCGCAACCCGAGCCACGCGAGCCCCTTGAGCTCCCTCCCCCGCCGCCACCGTTCCAGCGCGACTACCTGCTCCCCTGGCAGAGCTCCCCGCCGCCCGAACCCCCGGTGTCACGCTTCCCGGCGACGCCGGGCACCCGCTCGCAGGCACCGGGCCGCCACCGCGACCTGCGGCGGCTGCGCACCTCGTACCGGGTGCTGCGCCGGGTCTCCACGGTCACGGCGCTCGGCTACTTCACGGTGATCCTGGCCCTCTCCGCGTACGCCCCCGGACTGATGGGCAGGGGCGTCGGGGTCGGCGGCCTCAACCTCGGGCTGCTGCTCGCACTCGCCCAACTCCCCATCGCGCTCCTGGCCGTGGCGCTCTACGAGCGCACCGCGCGGCGCACCGTGGACCCGCTCGCCGCCGAACTGCGCCAACGCGCCCGGCGCACCGACTCCGCCGTACGGCCGAGCAGTTGGGGAACCGACCGATGACCGGCTTCGACGAGTCCGCGCAGGCGACGTCCCTCGTGGTCTTCATCGCCGTGGCCACCATCGTGCTGCTGCTCTGCGTGCTGGCCGGCCCCGACCGGGACAACCTGGAGGAGTTCTACACCGGGTACGGAAATCTGGCGCCGCTCCGCAACGGCCTTGCCATCGCGGGTGATTACCTCTCTGCGGCCACCGTCCTCAGTACCACCGGCGTCATCGCGCTCACCGGCTACGACGGTCTGGTCCTCGTGCTGAGCACGGTCCTCTCGCTCATGCTGGTGATGTTCCTGCTGGCCGAACCCCTGCGCAACGCGGGCCGGTTCACCCTGGGGGACGTGCTTGCCCGCCGCTCCCCCGGGCGCGCTGTCCGGATCACCGCCTGCACGGTCACACTCGTCGCCCTCGTACCCTTCATGGCGGTCCAACTGGCGGGCAGCGGCAACCTCCTGGCGTTCATCCTCGGCTTCGACAGCTCCGGATTCCGCACCGGCGCGATCGCCGCCGTGGGTGCGGTGATGATCAGCTACGCCACGATCGGCGGGATGCGCTCCACCGCCCTGATCCAGATCCTGAAGACGGTGACGCTCCTCGGAGCGGGGCTGCTGATCTCCGTACTGATCCTGGACCGCTTCCGGTGGGACACCGGTGCGCTGCTCGCCGCGGCGGCACGGCGCAGCGGGGCCGGGGACGCGTATCTGCGGGCGGGGCTCCAGTACGGCGGCGACGACCTCGACATGATCAGCTCGGAGCTCACCGTGGTGCTGGGCGCCGCCTGCCTGCCGCACATCATCATGCGGATGTCCGCCGTCAAGAGCGCTCGGGCGGTGCGGCGTTCGCTGTCGTGGGCGGTGTCGGCGGTGGCCCTCGTCTGCGTGTTCCTCACCGTGATCGGGTTCGGTGCCGCCGCCCTCGTCGGCCACGGGGCCGTGTCGGCGGGCGGCAGCCAGGGCAGCAGCGCGATCCTCCAGGTGACCAGCGTGGTCGCGGGCGGTGGCCGCACCGGGGCGCTGATCGCCACGACGATGACCACGGCGATCTTCCTGACGCTCCTCGCCTCGGTCGCCGGGATGACCCTGGCCTGTGCCAACTCCCTCGCCCACGACCTCTTCGCACACGGTCTGGCCCGCGAGGACCGGCCCGCCCCCGCTCCCCGTACCGAGATCGTGACCGCCCAGGGCGCGGCGGTCGGCGTCGGCATCCTCGCGACGGTGCTCGCGGTCGTGGCCCGGCACTGGAACGTCCAGGCGCTGGCGATCTTCTCGTTCTGCGTCGGCGCGTCCGCGCTCGCTCCGGCGCTCGTCTACAGCCTGTTCTGGCGGCGGTTCACGCGTACCGGCCTGCTCTGCACCCTGATCGTGGGCACCACCGGAGTGGTGGTGCTGATGTCGGGCACCAACCTGATCTCCGGAACCCCGGGGGCGGTCTTCCCGGACGTGGACGCGAACTGGTTCCCGTACACGACGACCGGGCTGGTCTCGATCCCGGTCGGCTTCCTCGCGGGCTGGCTGGGTACGGTCCTCGGCCGCCGGCCCGCCGCCGAGGAGCGCCGCCGTTACGAGCAGGTCGAGCCGTGGATCCTGGCGGGCGCGCCCCCGGCCACACGGCGGTGACGGGCGTCCTCCACGGCCACCGGGCCCGGGGTCAGAGGCTGTCGAAGTCGGGGAGGGTGAGCGAGCCGTCGGCGGCGAGTGTGAAGCCCGGGTTGTGCGCGATCTCCCAGGCGTGGCCGTCCGGGTCGACGAACGCCCCGGCGTAGCCGCCGTAGAACGTCGTGGCGGCGGGCCGGGTGAGGGTGGCGCCCGCGGACTCGGCCGTGGCGAGGAGTTCGTCGACCTCCCTCGGCGAGCGGACGTTGTGCGCGAGCGCGATCCCGCCGAAACCCGACTGGCGGGTGTCTTCGAGGCCGCAGTCCCGCGCGAGCTTCTCGCGCGCCCAGAGGACGAAGGCGAGGCCGCCCGCCTGGTGGAAGACGGTGTCCTGGACCGTCTGCCCCTCCCAGCCCAGGGACTCGTAGAACGACCGCGCGCGGGCGAGGTCGGTGACACCCAACGTGACCAGACTGATGCGCTGTTCCATGGGTGCCACGGTATCCGCGACCGTTCGCGCCACGGCTGTCGTCGACCCGGCGCGTCACCTCGCCCGTCGGGCGGCCGTCACGGCGTCTCGCCCGTCGGGCGGCCGTCACGGCGTCTCGTCCGCCGGGCGGCCGTCACGGTGTTCCGGGGAGCCGCACGGTGACGACGAGGCCGCCCCCGGGGCGGGGTGTGAGGCCGAGGGTCCCGTCGTGGGCGCGGACGACGCTCTGTACGAGGGCGAGACCGAGGCCGACGCCCGCGTGCTCGTCGGTGCGGACGCGCTCCGTACCGCGCCGGAAGGGCTCGGTGAGGGTCGGCACCAGGCCGGCGGGGAGCCGCGGCCCGGTGTTCTCCACCCGCAGCAGGCCCGCACGCTGCCCGTACTCGGTGTGGACGGTGACGGTGCCGCCGGTGGGGAGGTTGTGGACCACGGCGTTCTGGACGAGGTTGGCCACCACCCGCAGCAGGAGCGTCGCGGAGCCGGACACGTGCGCGGGCCCGCCGGTGACGTCGAGCGTGATCCCGCGCTGTTCGGCGAGCGGGAGCAGCGTTTCGGCGGCTTCCTCGGCGAGAAGGGAGAGATCGACGGCCTCGCGGGTGAAGTCCCGGCGGTCGCCCCGGCTGAGCAGCAGCAGGGCCTCGGTGAGTTCGATCGCCCGGGTGTTGACCGTGTGGAGGCGTTCGACGAGTTCCCGCCGGTCCCCCGTGGGGTCGGTGCGCGCGACGTCGAGGAGCGCCTTCGAGACGGCCAGCGGGGTGCGCAGTTCGTGCGAGGCGTTCGCGGCGAACCGCTGCTGCTCGGCGACGTGCGATTCCAGCCGTTCGAGCATGGTGTCGAAGGCGTCGGCGAGCTCGCGGAACTCGTCCTGCCCGCCCTCCATGGCGATCCGGTGGGAGAGCGAGCCGCGTGCGGCGGTCCGGGCGGCGGCGGTGATCCGGGTGAGGGGCGCGAGCATCCGTCCGGCGAGGAACCAGCCCCCCAGCAGGCCGAAGACCAGCAGGAAGACGAGGGCCGAGGCGGCTGCGGGAGCGAAGACGTGCAGGACGACGTTCCGGTTGGGGTTGATCCCGAGCAGGCCCCGGTCGTTGTCGGGGAGATAGCGCAGCACGTACCCCCACACCACGGCCAGCAGGATCGCACCGGCGAGGAGGATGAATCCGGCGTAGCTGAGGGTGAGCTTCGTCCGGACGCTGAGCCCCGGTCGTCTACGCACGGGGACCGGGCGCGTCCGGTCCGCTGTCGGTGCGGTCCGGTCCTCCCGTGGCGATGCGGTAGCCGACGCCGGGCACGGTGGCGATGAGCCAGGGTTCGCCGAGCCGTTTGCGCAGCGCGGAGACGGTGATGCGGACCGCGTTGGTGAAGGGGTCGGCGTTCTCGTCCCAGGCCCGCCGCAGCAGCTCCTCGGCGCTGATGACGCCGCCCTCGGCGGCGACCAGGACTTCGAGCACGGCGAACTGCTTCCGGGTGAGGGCGACGTGGTGCCCGTCGCGGTGCACCTCCCGGCGGAAGGGGTCGAGCCGGAGGCCCGCGATCTCGCTGACCGGGGGCCGGGCGTGGGCGCGCCTGCGGTCGAGCGCCCTCAGCCGCAGCACCAGCTCGCGGAGCTCGAACGGCTTGGTGAGATAGTCGTCGGCCCCGAGCCCGAACCCGGACGCCTTGTCGTCGATCCGGTCGGCGGCGGTGAGCATGAGGATCGGGGTGCCGCCCCCGGAGGCGACGATGTGCCGGGCGACCTCGTCGCCGGACGGGCCGGGGATGTCCCGGTCGAGGACCGCGAGGTCGTAGGAGTTGACGCTCAGCAGCTCCAGGGCGGTGTCCCCGTCACCGGCGATGTCGGCGGCGATCGCCTCCAGCCGAAGGCCGTCACGGACGGCTTCGGCGAGGTAGGGCTCGTCCTCCACGATCAGCACACGCATGCCCGAAGCCTACGGGCCCGCCGTACGCCCCTCGGGCATCCCGCCGCCCGTCGGGCGTACCCCGCTCCCCCGCCACCAGCGCCGGGACGCCAGCCCGGCCAGTACGGCTCCGGCGGTGTTGACCAGGACGTCGTCCACGGAGGACACCCGGTCCAGTCGCAGGACGTACTGCGCGGTCTCGACCAGCACCGAGCATCCCGCCCCGAGCGCCAGGACGCGTCGCAGGGACGCCATCGCCGCGAACCGCAGCGGGGCGAAGAACCCCAGCGACGCGAAGACCAGCAGGTTTCCGGCGATCCCGAGCGCCCCCATGGTGGCGAGGTCGCGCAACGGTACGAGGCTGAAGCGGCCGGGGACCTTCCCTGCCATCGCGCCCGGCATCATCGTCAGCCACAGGAACGGCACCGTCCCGTGAACCATCCCCGCCTCGGCCAACGACTTCCGCCACGCCCCCGCGACCCCGGCGGCCCGCCGTCGCCCCGCCAGGGCCGCCGCCACCAGTACGGCCACCGGCAGCAGGACCAACGTCATCAGCACCACACCGTTGAACGTGTCGAAGCAGCCGTGCCACTGGAAGGCCGCGCATCCGCGCGCGGGCATCAGGAGCATCCGCCGCACCATGAACGCGCCACCGGCCAGGCCCAGAACGACCAGGCAGAGCAGCACGATCCCGCCCGCGCCGGGGCGGGACGGGGTGGCGGGCGGGCCTCCGGGCGCTGCTGCGGGCCGGGCCGACGGGGACGCGGGTCGGGTCATGCCGCCATGGGACACGGCGACCTGTTGCCGTGGCGTATGCGGTTTTCGATACGCCGGCGATATGCGGGGCGGCGGACCGGCACCGGGCTGCTCGGACCGCCGGCTCCAGGACGGGATCAGCCCGGCGAGTCCTCGAACGCGGGCGGGGTGCTGCTCGTCGGCGACGACCACGACGTCGGCGGCGGACCGAAGGCACGACGCCCGGCCCGCACTGCCAGGGCGGCGAGGCCGGCGTTGGCGCCCCCGCCGATCACGGCGCCTATGCCGAAGGGTGCCACCCGGCCGAGGACGATGATGCCCTGCTTCGTCCCGTACTTCGTGATGAAGTGCCTGCCGAGGACTTTGTTGATCTGACGCAGGGTCCCGACGGGCACCTTGGCGACGATCTGACGCCCCCAGTGCTGCCCCGTCCGTTCGGCGATCTTGCTGATGGTGGCGGTGCCGCTCCCCCCGAGCATGATCCCGAGCACGATCGTCCGGCGCCGCTCGATCTCGTCGATGGGCACTCCGTGGACTTCGGCGACCGAAAGAGCGAACAGGGCGCTCATCTCGAGAGAGGAGAGCGTCTCGCCCGCCGACAGCGCCAGCGCGACTCCCGTGCCGACGCCGGGCGCGGCGGCGGCGCCGCCGACGGCGGCTCCCGTCCCGGTCAGGGCGCTGACGTACATGCGCTCCAGGCTGCGGATCACCTGCTCCGGCGTCGCGTCCGGGTTCCGCTGGCGGGCTCGGGCGATGTTCTTGCGCACCAGGGGGTTCTGGGCGTCGATCGCCTTGTCGAGGAGATCGAGGACTCGCTGCCCACGTATGGACGGCGGCTGATCCGATTCGTCATGGGCGTCCGTCGCCATGCTGCGCCACTCCTGTACATCGTCAGGTGCCTGCCGGGATCCCCACTGAAGCAGTCGGGTGACCATCTCGTCAGACGAACAGGAAAGCCCACTACGAGTACGGGCAACAGGAGTGGCCGCTTCCGGACAACCGGCCACCTCACAGCGCGGCCAAGGGGTCGGGACACGCACGCCATCGCGCGCGATCCCGACAGCTCCCGCGCCTCGATCCGCCGTCCCTTCGGGCCGGATCTCTCGCTCAGGCGCGCTCAAGCTCCACCGGGAGCCAGAGTTCGGCCTCGGCCTCGGTCTTGTCCGGGGACAGCCGGGTACGCAGGATCTCCGGGCCGGGGCGGCCCCGGTACGGGTTGGACGGGAACCACTCGGCGTACACGTCCCGCCAGAGCTCCTGGATGGCCTGCGGCACCGGCCCGGAGGCGGTGAAGACCCCCCAGGTGCCGGCCGGGACCGCCAGGGCGGTCGTGCCGTCCGGCACCTCGCCGGCCGTGATCACCGCTTGGTAGTAGTCGAGTTCGGTACCTTCGGCCCGGCTGGGATCCAGATCGTCACAGACCGCGACGATGCCCTGCGGCTCCTGGTCCGAGAGCTTCTCCAGGCGCTGCAGAGCCTGCGGGTCGATCCCCCGGACGAAATCGATGATCGCCTGGTTCGGCCCCAAGTGCACCAGCGGGACGCGGGCCTTGAGCCCGACGACGGTGAACTCCGTTTTTTCCACGATGCGGTAGCGCATGCTGCTGCTTCCTTCGACGGTGAGGCGGAAGGACATCCGGGACTGGGAGTTGAGCGCGGCCCCGGTACGCCGGGCCTCGCCCGGACCGACGCCGTGCATGGCCCGGAACGCCCGCGCGAACGCCTCACCGGAGCCGTAGCCGTGGCGCACCGCGATCTCCAGCAACGTCTCGCGGGCCGCCAGCACTTCGGCCCCCGCGAGGGTGAGCCGCCGGCGCCGCACGTACTCCGACAGCGGCATGCCCGCCAGCGCGGAGAACATCCGGCGCAGGTGGTACTCCGAGGTCGCCGCGATACGGGCCAGCTCGCCCACGTCGATCGCCTGATCGAGGTGGAGCTCGATGTGCTCCATGGCCTGGTTCAGCCGCTCCAGCATGCCCGGTGTCCCTCCTCTTGACGTTCACCACGCTAGGAGGAGCCCATCACACCGCACCCGACATCCTGTGCCCGATGGTGTCGGGTGCGCGGCTCCCGGTCGGGAGCCGTGCGCCTACGGGACGGGGCGTACGGGAAGAGGGGGCCACCGGCACGCGCCTCGGCTGCCAGGGAGAGCAGGCCGCGACGGAGCGTCGTGAGGGCGTGCGAGGCCGTGCGGTGTGTCTCCACGATGGGTCGCCGTGAGCAGGCCGCCTCGGGCGCGGACGGCATCCATGGCCCCGGTGGCCGTGCGACCGGGGTCCGCAGGGACTGCGCACCGTCCGCCGGCCGACGGGCGAGTGGGCGCATGAGCGGAAAGGGATCGTCGGGGAGACCTTCAACGGACCCATGGGCCGGGAAGGTCCTCGCGCACGGCTTCCAGGTCGGCCGCCGTACGCCCGCGCGCGTGGATCCAGGCGTGGTCGTACGGCCCGTCCCTGCGTACCAGTCGACCGGGGGCCGCGTACCAGCGCACGGGCGAGTCGCTCCCGGACGCCCACATGGGGTGGTCGGGCAGGTCGACACGGGCGTAACGCTCGTGCAGGCGCGGCAGCAACGCGTTCGGCAACTCGCAGGCGTCGTAGAGGCGGAGGTGGTCCGCGCCGAAGAGCGACTCGCTCAGCACGAGTTCGACCCATGCGAGGGACATCCGGTCGAGGAACGGTATCCACCCGTCGTGCGACTCCACCAGGACCGGTGGATCGTCCTGTCCGATCTCGGCCAGGGGAATCGCCCAGAGTGCGCAGCCCTGATTCTCGTGGCGGAAGACCAGGACACCGCCCAGGGCGTCGTCCACGTGGAGTTCGGTGGCCGCGAGCAACGGGTCCTGCTGCCGGGTCATGTCGGAGCGGCGCCCGAACAGTGCGTACCCCTCGCGCAGGGCAGCCGGGAGCACGAATCCCAGCTCGGCTTCGGCGGACGCCAACTCTGCTTCGGTAGAACCGTCTTCGGGCTTCAGCGGAAGCCCCATCCACGCATGGGCGAACCAGCGCACGAAGTCCCAGGCGTGGGTGCGGGTACGCACTCCGCCCCGCAGTGCCACAGATACGTCGGGTTCGTCCAGCATGCCGAGCAAGCTACCGTCCACGCCGGGCCTGCCACCATGCCTGACCCCCGACTTCAGGGTGTCTTCACCGGAACGACGGAGAGGAGACGGACCATGGAGCAGGACGAGGCCCCACGGCTCGCGCCATGCGCGGAGAACCTCCACCGTGGGCAGCGCGCGCGGCGCCTCACCGTCGAACGGGTTCCGTAGGCTGCCCGGATGACCGAACCCTTCGATTTCGGGGCCTTCTTGGAGCGGCTGATGGACCGCAGGCGGCTGGATGCCGCCATGCTGAGCCGGGCTGCGGGACTCGCCGGGGGTGAGCTGTCCAGTGTGCTGCGGGGCGGTGCGCCTGGCCCGTCCGTGCTGCGGGGGCTCGCGCCCGCGCTGGAGTTGCATGCGGCGGATCTCTTCGTGATCGCTGGAGCCCGAGTCCCCGACGACCTCGCACCGGTCGATCCGGAGGCCGGATCGGATGTGCACCGGCTGGTCCGGGTCGCGGTGGCCCTGCCCGACGAACGACGCCCGGAACTGGCACATGTCGTGGGCTCGATGCCTCAGGAGGAGCGGGTTCTGCCCGTTCCTCCGCCGCGTCCGCACGAGCGGTATCCGGGCGGCCCCGGGGCGCTGCTCATGCGGCTGGTACGGAACCGCAACCTCGGGTGGACCGCCACCGCACACACCTTCCTCGCGGCCACGGGACGCTACTGGTCGGCCGCCACCTACGGAGGGATCGGGCGCGGGACGGTCCCGCTCACCGATGAACTCCTCGCGGACTTCTGTGCGGTTCTCGACGTCTGCGGCGAGGATCTGGCGGCATTGACCGGCATCACCCCTGCCACCCCCCGGTCGACCGGCCCCTGTCCCGGCGAAGTGGCCGGACTCATCTGGGACGTACGGCGGCTCACCGCGGCGCAGTTGGAGAGGGCCGTCGAGTACGCGGAGTCCCTGCGCGACCGAGCCAGGCCCCTCACACCCCCGGACGCGCCAACTCCGCCCGCGTCACCGGACATCGGCCTGCCGCCGACCGCCTCACCGGGCGGCAGGATTCCGCACTCCGGTGGGTCGGCGGACTCCTCAAAGAACCGGTAGACAGAACTGACCCCCCTCCCTCCCCTCCATGTCATCACCCGTGCGGGTGACTTGGTTGCTCCGGGGCAGTTCGGGCGGTTACGTTCAGCGCAACGACTTCATACGCAGAGCGACCCCCGGACGGGACGGCAATCCCAGCCGGGGGTCTGACCACTCAGGAAGCAAAGGACCTTCCCCATGGCTGTAACCGACTTTATCGCGCCTCCGCGCGCCCACTCAGGGCCCGCACACCCACCCTCCGGGGTGACCCATGTCCGCACGCGGCTGACCTCCGACTTCACGATCCTGCACAACGCCCTCGCCCAACGCCGGGGCAGCGCGGTCGCGGTGGGCGTCGGCGCGTACATCCTGTCGCTGCCGGACGGCGCCCCCGTGACCGTGGACGCGCTCTGCGCCCACTTCGACGAGGGCCGGATCACCCTCTCCCGAGCCCTGCGGGAGCTGGAGCACGCGGGGTATCTGGTCCGCCGCAAGGAGCGCTGGGCCGGGGGCATCATCCGTACCCGCACCTTCTTCCGTACGGTCCCGGAGCTGCGGCTACCGGAGTCGGAGGCGCCGAACCGGGTGCCGCCCGTACCGGTGGTTCCCGCGCCGGAGCCGCGCGTACCGGACCCTCCCGCGCCGGAGCCACGCGGACCGCTGCTGCCCGCCCCTCGTCCGCCCGCCGAGGAGCCGACCGTCCCGACCCCCGAAACGCCCCCCGGCACGAACCCGGCGACGAACCCGGCCGACCCGGATGCCGACGCCACATCCGACGCCACATACGCCGCAACAACCACCGCCACCGCCGCCACGACCACGGCCGCCGGCACCGCCCCGGACGAGAACGCGGACCCGGAGACGGGCGCCGACACCCTCGTTCCCCCGACTCGGGCGGACGAGACCGACGTCGAAGACGACTCCCCCCTCGGCATCACCGGTGTCGACCCGCAGGCGGTGGTGATCCTCGCCTCGCTGCGTATCGTCGATTCCCGGCTGATCCTGTCCCGGCGCGAAGTGAGCAAACTGGCCCCCGCCGTTGCCGACTGGCTCGCCCACGGAGTGGATGCCGCGACGATCACCTCCACCCTGACCGCCGCACTGCCGACGCCCCTCCGGGCCCGCCCGGCGCGCATCCTCGCCTACCGCCTCCGCGACCGGCCCATGCCGCTCCCGATGCCTTCGCGCACCACCCGGATCGAGACAACAGAGGATCTGAGCCGACCCTTTGACGCTCCGTCGCCAGTGGCGCGGCTTCCCTGGCAGACCTGTGACGGCGGCTGCGAGCGAGCGTTCCGCGCGGCGGAACCGGGCGCTTGCCAGGAGTGCGCCGACCCGGACGGCCCGGCGCCCGAGCACACCGCCGACGCCGCCACCGGTTCGATCGCGTCGATGCGTACCGCTCTCCGCGAGAGCAAGGAAGCGCGGGCCGCCGCCCCCGCCAGAAACCCGAGGTTCTCGGCCCGCAGACAGCCCTGGGCGCGCACGACCTCACTCGCCTGAGCACCTCCCGCGATCCGTCGGCAGGGCGCCGGAGCGCCCGGCCGCCCGGATGTCCCGCCCCTCTGTCGCCCGACACTTGCCGCAGAGCGGCAGCGGGGTCCTCGACCGCTCCCCGCTCACCCCTCCTGAGCCGGCGGGTTCGGCGTACGTCCCGTGAGGGCGGCGAGGGAGTTGCGCACATGGGTCATGCGGGCGTGCAGCTCCTCGCGCGCGACCTCGTGTTCGCGCAGTATGCGCTCGGTCTCGCGGACCACCCGCTCTTCGCGGACCCGCGCCTGGGCGAAGAGCTCGGTGGAGCGGTCCTCGGCGTCCTCCTGGCGGTGCCGCGCGGCCTCCTCGGCCTCCGTGCGCCCGCGCCACGCCGCCGCGAGGACGGCCTCGGCGCGACCCATCAGTTCGTCATGACGGGTAGTCACTTCGGTTTCCCGGGCGAGGACTTCGGCCTCCGAGGCCTTGTGGCGCTCGGCGTGTTCCTGTTCCTGGTGCGCGAGGACGCTCGACGTACGGGCACGGGTCTGGGCCATCAGCTCCTCACCCTCCGCCCGGATGCGCGCGGCGTCCTCGCCCGCCGCCGCCAGGGTCTGCGCCGCCGCCTGCCTGGCCTCGGCAAGGATGCTCTCGGCGTCCTCCCCGGCCTGGGTACGTACTTTCTCGGCGTACGCGCGAGCCGTGTCCCGGGCCTCGCGCCCGGCGGTCTCGGCGGCGTCGCGCAGCGCCTGCGCGGCCTCCTGGGCGGCGGCGCCGGACTCGGCCACCTCCTCCTCGGTGAGGGCCAGTATCGACCGGGCGCGCTCGCTCAGCTCCTGGTACGTCTGCGGGGCGAGGCCCGCCACCTGCTCGGTCAGCCGGGCCGACTCGGCCGCCAGCTCCTCCGCGAGGGCGGACAGCCGGGAGAGCTGGTCCAGGGCCGCGTCCCGCTCGGCCGAGAGTGCGGCGACGAAACGATCCACCTGCTCCGGGCGGTAACCACGTCCTCGTCCCCCCACGAAGCCATGTCCGGACACCGGTGCAGCACTCATCCCTGAAGCCCTCTCTTCCGCACGCCGCCATCGATCCTGAGGTCAAGGATGCGGCAATTGAGCCGGAAGTCGGAATCGATCCGCCGCTTTCCGGACGGAAGCGACCGGCGTCACAGCCCGGCGGCGTCCGCGAACGCCCACCGCAAACACCCCAAGGAATACCCGGCCGAAGCGGGCCGGACACGCGAAGACGCCCGCCCCTTCGAACTGAAGAACAAGGGGTCAGGCGTCTCAGCGTGTGCCGTTTCCGGCGACCTCGCGCGGCGGAGGGATCAGATCAAGCCATCCCACATCTGCTCCAGCAGCACCGACCACCAGCTCTCCGGCGACGCCAGCGCCGCCGGGTCCAGGGCGGCCAGCTGCGCCTGGAAATCGACGGTCCAGCGGCCGGCCTGCTCCGGGTTCAGCCCGTACCGCAGCCGCCACATCCGTCCGAGCAGGGCCATGGACCGGACGAACTCCGGCAGCCCGGTGTTCACGAACTGGGGCAGCACCGACTGCCCGCCCGGACCGGCTTCCACGGGCACGGCCACGATGTTCGCCGTGCCGTACTGGACGCAGATCGCCCGGCCGAAGTCCGTACCCATCACCAGGTACGCCCCCGCGTCCGGCGCGGGCAGCACCTGGCGCTGCGCGGCGAGCTCGGCAAGAGTCGGCACGACCGGCTGACCGGGCTGGGCCCAGAAGAACGGCCCGAAATCGGCGGGCAGCCCCGCCCAGACCAGGGTCCGGCCCACCGCCTCCGGTACGCCCTGCCGGGAGACGGACCGCTCGTCGAAGCGGAGCACACCCTGCGGGCCGAACGCCTGGAGCAGCTCCTCGGCCACCCCCTCCGGCCCGACCGGCGGCGCGGGCTGCACCGGCGGCAGCGGCGCCCGCACCGGGGCGGGCCGCGCCGGGCCGTCCGCCACCTGGTGCAGCTCACCCTGATGGGTGAGGAGGTGCCGCATGCCCTGCTGACGGCTCGCGTGGTCGGTGCCGTACGGGGCGACGCTGGTGATCCGCACCTGCGGCCACATCTCGCGGATCATCCGCGCGCAGTAGCCTCCGGGCAGCTCGCAGGACTCCAGCTCGGTGTGGAGTTCGATGACCTGCTGCGGAGGCACGTTCATGCCCCGCAACTCGTACAGCATCTGCCACTCCGGGTGCGGGGTGCCCGGCGCCGAACGGCGGATGAGCTGCTGCTCGCTGCCGTCGGGCGCGCGGTAGCGCAGCACCGCCTGGTAGCCGGGACCCACGGTCGGCGGCTGGGCGGGCTGCTGCGGATAGCCGTACGCGGGCGGCGGCGGGGGCACGGCCCCGGGACCGGGCCCACCGGGCACTCCCGGTGCGCCGGGCGGCGGGCCGGGCGGGCCGACCGGAGCACCGATCGGAGGGGCGGCGAACACCGTCTCGGCGTGGTGCACGTCGCCGCGCGGTCCGGCCGGGCCGGGAGGCGCCGGAACCCCGGGCGGGCCGGGAGGCGCCAGAACCCCGGGCGGCGTGGGCGGACCGGGCGGGGCGGGCGGCTGAGGCACACCAGCGGCACCAGGCACACCGGGAGCCCTCGGCACCCCAGGTGCGCCGGGCGGACCGGGCGGGGCGGGGACCCCCGGAGCGCCCAGGCTGACCGCAGGGGCCATCTGCGTCGGGACATAACCGGCTGCGGGCACACCGGGCGCGCCCGGCCCCGAGGGCGGCGGGACCGCGCCGGGGCGCGCGCCCGGGATGCCCGGGGCGCTCGGCGGCGGCGGTACGGAACCGGGGCGCGGACCGCGCGGCGGGACGGCGGCCTTGCTGGTCGCGGCGTTCGCGATGTCCTCGGCCCCCGGAGGGACGCCCGGCACCCGCCTGGGTGCCCCGCCCGACATCAGCGCGGTCGGGGCGTCGGCGGAAACCACCGGCGCGGGCGCGCCCTCGTCGTCGGCGCCCGAGAGCGGCGGGGCGAACACGGTGGCGGGCAGCGGGACCGCCGCGTCGTCCGAGTCGCGGTTGGTGTCCGTACCCGCCCACGGCGTGGCGCCGTCCGGCACGGGAGCGGCGCCCGGCGAACCCTTCGCGGGCACGCCGTCCGACGCGGTCGGCTCGTGGTCCTCCGGCTGCGGCCGGGCGGGCCACGGCGTCGCCCCGGAGTCCTGCGCGTGCGAGGTGGCGACGGGCGGCGCGGAGAACGGCACCGACGGCGCGGCGGGCGCGGACGGGGCGGCCGGTGCCGGAGGAGCAGCGGGCGCGGACGGGGCGGCCGGTACGGGAGGAACGGCGGGCGCCCCCGGCACCGCGTCGCTCACCGCGTCGTCCGCCGCACCCGGCCCGCCCGCCTGTGCGGGGACTGCCCCGGCACCGCCGGCGCCGTCCGGAACCGCGTCGGACGGCTCGTGCCTGCGGTCCGGAATGCCCAGCTTGTCGGCCGCTTCCTGGAGCCACTCCGGCGGCGTCAGCAGGAAGGACGTCTGGTTCAGGTCGATGCGCGCGGGCGGCCGGGGTGCGGGCACCGCGTCCGCCGGGGAGCCGTACTCCTCCTCGTAACGCCGTATCACCTCGCCCACCGGCAGTCCCGGCCACAGCGTGGCCTCGCCGCTGTCGCGGGCGATGACCAGTCGCTGGCGTCCGCCGTCGGAGACGGGGCCCTCCGGGCGGTCCTCCGCCCACGCCACGAAGCCCCGTTCGAACTCGCGGACCCGCACCTCCCGGTGCTGGTAGGCGGGCACGTCACCGTTGACCCACTCGTCGGCCCGCTCCTGCGCCTGTGCGAACGTCACCATCGCGCTCAGCCCTCCACCGGGACGGCACGCGCGAAGCCGCCGTCCACCATCAGGTTCGCCACCGTGTCCAGCTCCTGCGGGCTGCCCGCGAGCCGCTGGAGGAACACGTCGAAGTCCGCGCCGCACTGCACCAACAGCCGGTCGGACCGCTCCTGCACCGTCATCTCGTTCCGGTCGCGCGCGTCGTCGTACGCGCAGAACCAGACCGAACCGATGCCGTCGCCCTTCACCTTGACCGCCAGCAGGCCGCCCTGGACGAACGCGATGCCCAGGAAGTCCTTGGTGAAGTGGTCCCGCAGACACTTGTTGACGTAGACGAGGTCGTTGACCGCCGCCTCCTCGCGCACCGTGAAGAACGGCTGGTCCACCAGCAGCCCCAGCTCGGGGTCGAGCGCGGTACCCACCGGGGCGGCGCCGCCCGCCGCCTTCAGGAACGAGCGGTAAGCGCCCGGCAGCCGGTAGCCCAAGTCCTCCTCGGCGCCGAGGATCTGCGTCTCGGACACCGCGACGGCACCCTTGGGCAGCCGGAAGTGCGCGGGCTTGGTGCCCTGCAACGGCCGCGTTCCGCGCCGCTCGTGGTCCACCGGGGTCGTCGACAGTCCGGCGTGGTGGCGCAGCAGCGCCTTCACGTCGACCGGTACGAGCTCCATCCGCCGGCTGCCCGACACGTGGTGCCAGGTCCAGCCGTGCGGGGTCGCCACCGCGGGGATCGTGTCCCACAGCTCGTGCCCGGTCGCCGCCAGCGCGGCATTGGCCGACACGTAGTCCGTGAGCCGGAGTTCGTCGATGCCGAAACCCTCCGGCGGATCGGCGATCTCCGCGGCCGCACGCGCGTACGGGGAGAAGTCCGGATGGCCGTTCGCATCGATCCGAACACCCCTCGGGTGGCGCGACGCCCGGACCGGGTCCGGGAAGTGCACGACCTGCCCGGCGTAGGCCGCGTTCGGTGGCGCGGCTTGCTGCCCGAGCCGACCTGTCGTCATGGCGGTTGCCCCCTGCTGCGTCCGGTGTTCCGCACAGCCTATGCGGTGGCGCAACAGGCCGAACCGTCCCTCCGCGGCCGTCACCGACCGTCACACCGAGGTGACGGAAGAGCGACGGTTGGGCGGCTTTGAGCGACACGCTGCACCCAATACCGCCCCAGCTTCCCCACCGTCCGACACATTTGGCAGGCTGTCCCCCGCAACTCGGGGGATTGCACGGGAGGAAATCGACGCCATGCACGACGTACACACAGTCACTTCCGGGGACCCGCGCCTCAGCTGGAGCAGCACCGACTCCAGCCGCACCCCCCGGCTGCACCACCGACGCGACGGCATCCTGCCGGCCGTGGCCGCCGCGCTGTCCCTGCGCGGCGAGACGCTCACCTGCACCGCGGGCAAGGGGGACCAGCCACCCGTCCTGCACCACCTCGTGCAGGACTTCCTCGACACCCTGCCCACCAGCCAGCGCGAACGCTTCACGGGCCGCTGCCCCGAGGCGATACTCCTCTCCCGGCAGCTCACCGCGGCAGAGGGAACCCGCTCCAAGCGCGCCCAGCGCAAACCCCTCACCAGCGGCGAGGCCCGGCGCGCGCTCAAGCACGGCCGGCTCACCGCCCGCCACATCCGCGAGGACGGTGACCCCGGCCACGGAAGTTACGCGGCGCCCTGCCGCTCCTGCACGGTGATGCTCGCCCACTTCGGCGTACGCCCCGTCGACCTCACCGCCAACGGCGCGGCCACCACGGCCGAGAAGGGCTGACGGCGCCCCGATGCACGATCCGAACCAGCACACCTCCACCCGCTTCACCCCCGTCGTGGAGAAGGCCCTGCGCGCGGCGGGCTGGGAGCCCGGCCGCTGGATCATCCGGCAGGCGGAGGAGTGGGCCGACGCCCTGCGCGCCCACACCTCACCGGCGGGACACGAGCACGCGGTGTTCCCTGCCGTGGTCGAGGCCTGGGCGGAGTTCGGCAACCTGCACATCCTCGCCCCCGGCCCCGGCCGGCAGATCGCCCCCGCCTCCGTGCGGATCGACCCGCTCGGGGGCCTCCACCTCGCCCGCACCCTCGGCGACCTCGGCCGCGCACTGACCACCGAGATCAGCCCGCTGGGACAGGAGAGCGAGGGGCAGGCGATCCTCGCCATGGACAGCGAGGGCCGCGTCTACAGCATCGACCACACCGGCGACTGGTTCCTCGGCGCGGACATCGACCGGGCCCTGAACACCCTGCTCACCGGCGTCCAGCCGACCCGGCTGACATCGGGCTGAAGGGCCGGGCGGAAGCCGGGCGGCCCGCCCGCTCGCCTGCCCGACCGCCCCTGCTGCCCGCTGCCTGCCCGCCCCCGCCGCCCTCTTGCCTGCCCGCCCCTGCTGCCCGCTTGTCCGCATGCCCGCATGCCCGCATGCCCGCATGCCCGCATGCCGCGGATCGGTCTACGGATGCGGAACGGCGTCGTCGGGCAGACCGGCCAGGGCCACCGCGACGGCCGCCGTCGCGGTGGCCGCCCGAGGTACCCGTCCGCCGGCGAACCTCACCTCGAAGCGCCCCTCGCCGAGCGGCCGGATGCTCGGCAGGTCCGTGCAGATGGGCGGCGTGACCCGCCGGCTGAAGGTGAGACGGCCCACGGACGACCCCGGCGACAGGGCCCGCAGCCTCGGTTCTGCGAAGGTGGCCTCGACCAGGTCCTGCCAGTCGGTCCCGTGCCTGTGCCTGTACCTGCGCATCGACTGCCAGCGTGCCGGTACGGCCTCGCCGCGCTCATGGGCCTCGGCGAGATCCCAGGTGCTCAAGAAGGACCACCGCGCCGTGAGTTCGCGCACCCTGACCCCTTCGGCCCAGGAGCCCGTCGCGCCGGCGACCGTCGCCAGGTCATGCGTACGACCCGTCGCCATGTGGATGCCACGGGCCCAGCAGTCGACCACGAAGGTACGTTCGTCGGCGCCGACGAGCAGAACGGTCGCTGAGCGGCCGTCGGCCACCACCTTCGCCGCCACATGGCGCCAGCCCGGTGACGAGGTGAGCCCGTACCAGAGACCGCAGCGCGCACGGTCGGCCGCCGCCTGGAGCGCGTTCCGCAAGGAGCCCGCCCTCACCACGTCGGGATAGTGGGCCGCGTACGTGTACAGCGGATGGGAGACATCGGTCGGTGCAGCACCCACGGGGAGCCTCTCGGTCATACGACCGAGTGTGGCAGAACCGTCCGGCCGCCGCGGTCCGCCGACGGCCCCCGCCAGGTGCCCAACCTCTGTCGTCTTCAACGCCGTTCGGCGAGCAGCCGCTCGATGGCGTCGGCGACCTCCGCCGCCTGGATGTCGCGGCCGGTGCGGTTCGGGTGGACGTACCAGGGCAGTTCACGGCCTCCGTACCGCACCTCGGAGCTCTCCAGCAGGGCGCCGATACCGCGCCGGTCGCCGTCGCACCCGGTCGTGGCGCCGGTCCGGGCGTAGAGGTCGACGAAGGCCGCCCCCGCCTCCTCGGCCGCCTCCCTCATGAGGGCGTCGAGGGGGCGCTGCACTCCGGCATCGAGGAACGCCAGGGCGTCCTGCCCGATGTCGGCGAACGGCTTCTCCGTCCCGCCCGGGACCTCCGCGAGGCACCGCCCGGTGTCGGCGGGCACGAGCCGGGGGTAACCGACCAGCACCACACGGGCGTCGGGAGACTTTTCCCGCACCCGCGCGAACATCCGGCCCAAGTCCGTACGGACGGCCGCCATGCGCCCTTCCAGCCACCCTGCTCCCTCCCCCGCGAAGAACGCCGGGCACTCGGAGGCAGGCGAGGAGGCGTCCACCGGATCGGCGGGCATCAACAACCCCTCGGCCCCTCTGAGCCGTTGGGAGCACTGCTTGAGGATGCTCGCGACCCCGGCGGTGTTGCCGCCGACGCTGCCGACCACCAGCGCGGTGTCCGGCCCGATCGCGGCAGCCTGCGGGGCGACCCGCTCCCCACCGGACGGCGCGAGGCTCTGCGCGTCCCACACGTGGCGGATCTCGGCGCCCCCGCAGGACACGTCGTCCCGGACGTCGAGCCGGACACCGGCGGAGGCGAGCCGCTCGACGGTCTCGGCCGGGTAGTTCCCGGCGGACCGCAGACACCCCTGCGGGCCGCGCGTGGGAGCGATGCCGAAGTTGGCGGTGGAGGAGTCACCGATGAACACGGTCTCCACCGCGGGCACGGCGGTGACGGCGGCGGGAGCCGGGGCGGCGGCCGTCACCCACAGCCCGAGCACGACGAGCGCGGCAGCAGCGGTCTTGCGCACGCGAGTTCCTTCCGTGGAGCGACAACACAGGCCCACGGATCTTACGTTGTGCGACCGCTCGACTACACAACGAGCATGTCCGTACCGACGCGTGCGGGTGGAACGGTTCGGCGACCCCGCGGCGTCTACGCACCCGGCGGAGTCGTCCACGTATTCGGCCGCTCCATCACTGGCCTCGGCCGGCGGGACAGCCTTCAGGGCCCGGACCTTTCTCCATCCGCGCGGGATCACCGCGCGCACAGCGAAGGAGCACGTCGTGTCAGGACAGCGCAGGGCGAACGCCACTCCCACGCCCTCCGAAGGGCGGCGCCGACGGCGTACCGGCAGGCATACGGGACGGTGGATCGCGATAGCCGCGTCCGTCCTCGTCCTGGGCACGGCGGGTACGGGCGGCTGGATGTACTCCCACCTCAGCGGCAACATCTCGGGCGCCGACGTGGACGACGCCCTGGGCGGTGAGCGGCCCGAGGCCGCGGCCGGGGGCCAGAACATCCTCGTCATCGGCTCGGACAGCAGAGAGGGACTCGGCGACGCCTACGGCAAGAACCTCACCACGATGCAGTCCGACACCCTGATGCTGCTGCACACCGGCGGGGACGGGAAGTGGGCCTCCGTCGTCTCCTTCCCCCGTGACTCCTGGGTGCGGATACCGTCCTGCACACAGGGCGACGGCTCCACCACCGAGCCCCACCACTTCAAGATCAACGAGGCGTACGCGGTCGGCGGCTCCACCGGCGACAAGGCCAAGGCCGCCGCCTGCACCATCAAGACCGTCGAAGCCAACACCCACGTGCGCATCGACCACTTCCTGATCGCCGACTTCCGCGGCTTCACCGGAATGGTCAACGCGCTCGGGGGCGTGGAGGTCTGTCCCAAGGAGGACATCCACGACGGCAAGGCCCACCTCGACCTGAAGGCCGGATGCCAGCTCGTCCGGGACGACAAGGCCCTGGGCTACGTACGCGCCCGCTACAGCATCGGCGACGGCTCGGACATCGGCCGGATCGGCCGCCAGCAGGAGTTCATGAAGTCGCTGGCCGCCCGCGCCAAGTCCAAGCTGTACAACCCCACCGCGCTGTACGGCTTCCTCGACTCCGCCACCAAGTCGCTGACCACCGACCCGGAACTCGCCGGCATCAAGCCCCTCTACAGCCTGGCCGACAGCATCAAGGGCATACCCGCCGACCGGATCTCCTTCCTGACCGTCCCCAACTACCCGCGCGAACGCGACATACCGACGGACAAGGCGAACGTGTCCTGGCAACAGCCCGCGGCCCGCGATCTGTTCACCGCCATGAACGAGGACCGTGAGACGACACCGGCCGCACTCAAGGCAGCCGTGGCCGAACTTCCCGCGGCGGCCGGCACGGTCCGCGTCACCGTCCTCAACGGAACCGGAACCCGGGGCAAGGCCCAGGAGGTCGCCGACGCGCTCCGCGCCCTCGGCTTCCAGATCGCGGCCACCGGCAACGCCCCCGCGCACGTCGACAAGACCACCCTCACCTACACCCCGGACCAGGCGGACCAAGCCAAGTCCCTCGCGGGACGCCTGCCCGGCCTCACCCCGGCCCCCGCCGCACCGGACGCCGGCGCGGGCATCACCCTGGCCATCGGCCCCGACTTCCCGGACCTCACCGGGTGACGCCCGGCCGGGCGGCACCGTCCGGCACCCATCACCCCGCCCCCGGGGCCGAACCGGGCAGCCCCCGGAGCACGGAGCGCACGGAGCACGGACGCGACCGGTGCGCCAAAACCGGCCGGCTACCTCGCCCCGGACTCCCTCTCGCCCGCCACCTCGCGGACGCCCTGCCCCGGCACCACCACCTCGATCGGTACCGACTCCACCTCGGGCGCCACCACGACGACCTCCGGGGCGTCCGAAGTCTCCGGGGCGTCCGCGGTCTCCGGGGCCGCCGACCCGTCCGGCAGCACCGCCGACACCCGGAAGCCGCCCGCGTCGGTCGGGCCGGAGACGAAGACACCGCCGAGGCCGGTCACCCGCTCCCGCATCCCGACGAGGCCGTTGCCGCCGCTCGGCAGGTGGGCGTCGGCGACGGCCGCGTCACAGGGACCGTTCTCCACCTGCATCGCGACCTCCACCCCGCGGTGCGCGAGCCGTACCCACGTCTTCGCGCCGGCCGCGTGCTTGTGGACGTTGGTCAGCGCCTCCTGCACCACCCGGTACGCGGTCCGCTCGACCTGCGGGGCGTACGGGCGGGGAACACCCTGCACCGACAGCTCCACGGTCATGCCCGCCTGCCGCGACTGGGCGACCAGCGCCTCCAGCTCGCCGAGGCGCGGCCCGTCCTCCGCCGCGGAGGCGGCGGCAGCGGCGGCGGCCCGCCCCACGGAGGCCAGCGGCTGCCGCCCGTCACCGGCGTCCGGGCCCGACCCCGTACGCGGCGCGACCAGGGTGTCCCCGCTGCGCAGCACGCCCAGCATCTCGCGCAGCTCGGTCAGCGCCTGGCGCCCCATGTCCCCGACCAGCGCGGCGTTACGGACCGCCTTCGCGGGGTCCTTCGGGGCGATGGCCTGGAGTGCCGCCGCGTGCACCACCATCAGGCTCACCCGGTGCGCGACCACGTCGTGCATCTCCCGGGCGATCCGGGTCCGCTCCTCCGTACGCGCCCACTCCGCACGCTCCTCCGCCCGGTCCGCGAGCAGCGACAGCTCCCGCTCCAGCGAGTCGGCCCGTTCGCGCAGGCTCTCCATCAGCCGTCGCCGCGCGCCGATGTAGAGGCCGAAGAGGAGCGGGGGCGCGGTCAGCCCCAGCGCCATGAAGAGGGAGACGACGGGGGCGTACCAGTCCCCCGGCACGGCGGAGGACGCCTGGTCGACCAGGTTCCGGCTCAGCCGCAGGTAGGTGACGATGAAGCTGCCGACCAGCGACATCCCGGTCAGCACGACGGTGATCCTGCGCGGTATGTCGGACGCGGCGAGCGAGTAGAGGCCGACGATGCCCATGAGGAAGCCGACCTCGGCGGGCGTCGTCGCGATCGACACCAGCACCACGACGATCGGCCACCGGCGCCGCAGCACCAGGACCGACCCGGCCAGCAGCCCGAAGAGCACTCCGACCGGCACCGGCAGCCGGGCCTCCTGGGCGAACTGGATGCCCTCCAGCCCGCACTCCAGCGCCGAGACCAGCGCCAGTCCCACGTCCAGGGCGACACCACGCCGCCGTTCCCACCACCAGTAGCCGCGGGTGGTCGTTCCCGCCGCCTCCCGGTCTGCCCCCGTTGCGGTCATGCCATCCACCCTACGGGCGCCCGCATCCCATTTTCGGGTGACCTCGACAGCACGACGCGTGTTCGAACGAGGGGGGACGCGGGGAATCCCCGGAACCGGCGATTTCCGGGAGAACCGCGTGCGGCGGCCGGGTGTCCCGGGTGACCACCGCCACGTGACGGATGCCGCAGACGGGCGCGGGGCGACGCCGGGAACGGAATCCCGGCATCGAACACCGGAGACGGCTTGCCGCGCACATCCCGAAAAGTGCCCATCCGCACCGTCGCGTCGGAGGCCACAGGTACGGCATAGTGGTGGCTGCCGATCATCCGGTTCCACAGAACCGGACATAAGAGACAAGCCATCCCGGGTCGTCTAATGGCAGGACAAATGGTTTTGGTCCATTGAATGAGGGTTCGATTCCTTCCCCGGGAGCTCTTCGACGCGGGCCCCGACCTCACC